>JAJAZN010000304.1 GCA_026785685.1 Thermoleophilia bacterium | reverse complement strand
CTCTTCGGTGAACCGGGCCGGGTCATCGAGCTCGAGGTCGCCATAGACCTCGTCGGTCGAGATGTGGAGAAAGCGCTTCTCGTGCCGCCGCACCGCCTCGAGCAGTGTGTAGGTGCCAACGATGTTCGTGTCGAGGAAGGGTCGCGGGTCGTCGAGCGAGTTGTCGTTGTGGCTCTCGGCGGCGTAATGGATCACCGCGTCGTGGCTCGAGACGAGTTCGTCGACCAGGGCGGCGTCGCAGATGTCACCGCGGACGAGCTGCACGCGATCCTCCGGCAGGCCGGCGATGGACGCGGTGTTGCCCGCGTAGGTGAGCTTGTCGAGCACGGTGACGGTGTGATCGGTGGTCGCGACCAGGTGGTGCACGAAGTTGGAGCCGATGAATCCGGCGCCGCCGGTGACGATGAGCTTCACGATTGCAGTTCTCCTTCGCGGCGCTGGTCGTATCGCGCCCCGGGAAAGCCTACCGATGACCTCGTTGCTAGACTCGGGCGGCCGCTCCGGCCTCACCACTCGATCGAACCGCGAAGGGCGCCGCCGTGAAGGGAATCATCCTCGCAGGGGGGTCGGGCACACGCCTCTGGCCCATCACGAAGGGCATCTCGAAGCAGTTGATGCCGATCTACGACAAGCCGATGATCTACTACCCGTTGTCGACGCTCATGATGGCGGATATCCGGGAAATCTTGATCATCACGACCCCCGAGTACGCCGATCAGTTCCGAGCGTTGCTGGGCGACGGGTCCGAGCTGGGCATCCGGCTCGAGTATGCGGCTCAGCCGTCACCGGACGGCCTGGCACAAGCATTCATCATTGGAGAGAAGTTCATCGGAGATGACAGCGTCGCGCTCGTCCTCGGTGACAACATCTTCCACGGCACCGGACTCGGATCGTCGCTGCGCAAGAACACCTCCATCGACGGCGGGTTGATCTTCGCCTACCAAGTAGCCGAGCCGCGGGCCTACGGTGTGGTCGAGTTCGACGCGGAGGGTCGCGCGATCTCGATCGAGGAGAAGCCCACGCAGCCGAAGAGCAACTTCGCGGTGCCCGGTCTTTACTTCTACGACAACTCGGTCGTGGAGATCGCCAAGTCCATCGCGCCGAGCGCGCGCGGTGAACTCGAGATCTCGAGCATCAACGAGCGCTACCTCGATGAGGGCCGTCTCCAGGTGCAGATGCTCGACCGCGGCACTGCCTGGCTCGACACCGGTACGTTCGAGTCGATGATGCAGGCCTCCGAGTACGTGCGCGTCATCGAGGATCGTCAGGGCTTCAAGATCGGCTGCATCGAGGAGATCGCCTGGCGGGCGGGTTGGATCGACGACGGGCAACTCGCTCAGCTCGCGGCTCCACTGCGCAAGAGCGGCTACGGCGAGTACCTCGGCAGGTTGCTCACCGACCGAGCGTAAGGCGAAAGTGCGGCTGACTATCATTGAGGGGTCGCCAGTGCGTTCCTGCGGGACCATCGTGCTCGTATCCGTGACGTACGCAAGAGGAATCGAAAGGACGACATCACGTGGCATCGCGCGCGCTGAGTAAGGCATTGAGACCGTTCCGAGTTCTTCGAGACGAGGGGCCACGTCAATTCGTCTCCCGCGTTCTTGTCAAACTGAACTCAAAAGTCGCTGTCCATCGGCCGGCAATGCTCGTTGCCCCCGACGATGCCGCCAACGTCGACTGGTCGACCACCCCGGAGCAGCACCGGACACCTGTCACGGTGAGCGAGGGTCCTCTCGATATTGCGTGGATCATGTCGCCACCCGGGCTGGGTAGCGGCGGGCACCAGAACCTCTTTCGGTTCATCCGATTCGCGGAGCAGGCCGGCCATCGCTGCACGATCTACCTTTACACGAATGCCGATCTGCCAATCAGTGTCGCCGACCTGAAGGCCATGGTGCGATCGACGGATGCCTACGCCAATGTCGAAGCAGAGATGGTGGTGTACGACCGGTCGGTCGGCGTGCATTCTTCCGCACAGGCGCTCTTCGCGACCGGCTGGGAGACGGCGTACCCCGTCTTCAGCGATCCGACTCACGCCCGTCGCTTCTACTTCGTCCAAGACTTCGAACCCAGCTTCTACGCGCTGGGCACAGAGTCCCTGCTCGCCGAGAACACCTATCGCTTCGGCTTCCGTGCGATCACTGCGGGAGGATGGCTCGCGCATAAGTTGCGCGGCGACTACGGGATGACGGCAGACAGCTTCGACTTCGCCTCCGACTCATCGCACTACTTCATGACCAACTTCGACCGGCGACGCGAGGTTTTCTTCTATGCGCGCCCGGTCACGCCGCGGCGTGCATTCGACTTCGGCGTGCTCGTCCTCAAGGATTTCGCGCGGTTGCTCCCCGACGCGCGGATCAATCTGGCCGGTTGGGACGTATCCGGCTGGGACCTCCCGTTTCCGCACATCGACCACGCTTCGCTGGACCTTAAGGACTTGAACCAGCTCTACAACCGATGTGCGTCGGGACTCGTGCTCTCGCTGTCGAACATGTCGTTGCTCCCGCTCGAGCTGATGTCGAGCGGTGTCGTCCCCGTCGTCAACGATGCGCCCAACAACCGGATGGTCTCCGACAACCCGTACATCGACTACTCACCGACGGCCCCGATGGAGATGGCACGCCATCTCGCCCACGCCGTCACCCGGGCAGACCAGGTCGAGAACGCGGTAGCGATGTCGAAGTCCGTCTCCAGTACGACCTGGGAACAATCTGGCTCACAGTTCCTCGACGCCCTCCAGCGGGGTATGCGTGGCTAGGGTCCTCGTCATCGGCGGGAACGGCTTCATCGGTTCCCACGTTGTGGACGGGCTCGTCGGCGCCGGACATGACGTCACCGTCTTCGACCGCTTCAGCACAGGTCATCGGCTCTTCGACTCGACCTCGGTCTCGCAGGTGGTCGGGGATTTCCTGAACCGCCACGACGTTGCCAAGGCGGTCGCCGGGCATGACGTCGTTCTGCACTTCCTGTCCGCCACCACCCCGATGACCGCGCATCACGACCCCAGCCTGGACATCACCACCAACGTCGCTCCCACCGTGGAGCTGCTGCGAGTGTGCGTGGCGGCGGGCGTGGAGAGGGTGATTTTCGCCTCAACCGGCGGCGCGATCTACGGACCGCAAGGGAAGTCCGAGTACACCGAGGACGATCACGCGCTACCCGTTTCGCCCTACGGGATCGGCAAGCTCGCGATCGAACGGTACCTCGCCTACTTCTCCGCGACGGAGGGACTTCGATCGGTCAGCCTGCGGATCTCGAATCCGTACGGCCCTCGCCAGCACCTGAACCGAAAGCAGGGCCTGATCCCGATCGCCTTGCGTCAGATCTTCCAGGGCCTCCCGGTCAGGAGGTTCGGGGACGGATCGATGGTTCGCGACTACGTGTTCGTGCAGGACCTGGTGGCGATGATCCTCCCCTTCGTAGTCGAGCCGCCGAGGCATTCGCTCTACAACCTGGGG
>JAJAZN010000303.1 GCA_026785685.1 Thermoleophilia bacterium | reverse complement strand
GGTGCCCGCCGTCTCGACGAGACGCGCCTCGAGCTCCGCGAGATCGCCGTTCGCGTACCGAAACCGCGCGGCCTTGCAGAGCCGGATTCCGTCGATGATCGAGGCGTGGTTGAGCGCGTCCGAGATGACCGCGTCGTCGGGGCCGAGCAGTGCCTCGAAGAGACCGCCGTTTGCGTCGAAGCAGGAGCCGAAGAGGATCGTGTCCTCGGTGCCGAGGAATGCCGACAGCCGCTCCTCGAGCTGCTTGTGCAGCGTCTGGGTGCCGCAGATAAAACGCACCGACGCCATCCCGAAACCCCAGCGCTCGAGCGCACCGCGCGCTGCCTCGATGATGGCCGGGTGGTCGGCGAGGCCAAGGTAGTTGTTGGCGCAGAAGTTGAGCAGCGAGCCGATCCCCTCTACCTCCACGTGGGCCGACTGCGGCGATTCGAGGACGAGCTCACCCTTGTAGAGTCGTGCGTCTCTGAGTCCGTCGAGCTCTCCGACGAGCTCCTGCTGGAATGATCCGTACACGGCGCCTGCCTCCTCGTTCTAGCTGTCTGTCCAGTCGAGTATCACCTTCCCGGAGCCTCCCGAGGCGGCTATCGCGAACGCCTCCTCGAACTCGAGGTGGGAGAATCGATGGGTGATCACGGGGCTGATGTCGAGGCCCGCCTGCACCATCACCGACATCTGGTACCAGGTCTCGTACATCTCGCGCCCGTAGATGCCCTTCAGGGTGAGCATGTTGAAGACGATCGGGGTGAAGTCGATCGGCACCTCGCCGGTCTGGATCCCGAGCAGGGCGACGCGGCCACCGTGGGCCATGGCGGGCAGGAGGCCGCGGAGGGCGGCGGCCTGGCCCGACATCTCGAGCGCGACGTCGAAGCCCTCGGTCATCCCGAGCTCGCGCTGGATCTCGGCGAAGCCGCCGGCCGACGGATCGACGGCGGCGGTGGCACCCATCTGCAACGCGAGGCCGCAGCGATAGCTATTCGGGTCGGAGATGACGATGTGCCGCGCGCCTGCGTGACGGGCGACGGCGACAGCCATGCAGCCGATCGGCCCCGCCCCGGTGACGAGCACGTCCTCACCGAGCACGGGGAAGGTGAGCGCCGTGTGGACTGCGTTGCCGAAGGGGTCGAAGATCGAGGCGACGTCCTCGTCGACGCCATCCCAGTGGTGCCAGATGTTCGTCATCGGAAGCGACACGAGCTCTGCGAAGGCGCCCGGTCGCTGCACCCCGAGGCCGATCGAGTGCGCGCAGAGATGCCTCCTCCCCGCCATACAGTTGCGACAGCGGCCGCAGACAACATGCCCCTGGCCGCTGACGATGTCTCCGGGCCGGAAGTCGTTGACGTTCGAGCCGATCTCGACGATCTCACCGACGAACTCATGTCCGATCACGAGCGGCACCGGGATCGTCTTCTGTGCCCACGCGTCCCACGAGTGAATGTGGAGATCGGTGCCGCAGATGCCTGTCTTGCGCACACGGATCAGGACGTCGTTGATCCCGATCTCTGGCTCGGGGACGTCCTCGAGCCAGAGCCCCGGCTCGGCTTTCGCTTTGACGAGCGCCTTCACGGTTCGCTCTCCGATCCTTCGACGCGCACGGACGAGCGTCCGTGCCCGAGGGGAGTATCGCAACCCGATCAGGCGAGCGAGCGGAGACCCCGGAACGAATAGGCGTGTGATCGCTCTGCTGGGAGGCCTCGGGGCAGCCGCGTGCTGGGCGGTAGCGACGCTGTGCTCGTCGCGTTCGACGAAGATGATCGGTGCGCCCTCAGCGCTTGCCTGGGTAATGATCGTCGGTCTCGTCGTCACTGCACCTCTGACCGTGAAGGGTGGCGTTCCCGCCGCGCTCGGCGTACCCGAGCTCGTCTGGCTTGCCGTGGCCGGAGTGGGGAACGTTCTCGGCCTGCTCCTCGTCTACGGTGCGCTGGAGATCGGCAAGGTCTCGATCGTCGCACCGATCACCTCGACGGAGGGAGCAATCGCAGCCGTCCTGGCCGTCGCGACAGGTGAGACGATCGGTGTTCCCTCCGGGGTGCTGCTGCTCGTGATCGCCGGTGGCGTCGCGCTCGCGAGCGTCGCGCCGGGCGGCGGTTCCGGCGATCAGCGGCGTGCAACGCTTCTTGCCATCAGCGCCGCGCTCTCCTTCGGCGCCGGCATCTACGCAACCGGGCGTCTCAGCGAAACGCTGCCCCTCGTGTGGGCGCTGATCCCTGCCCGGGTGCTCGGCGTCGTCGCGATTGCACTCCCCCTCGCCGCCACCCGACACCTGCGTCTCACGCGCGCGGCGCTGCCGCTCGTGGTCGTGGCAGGGCTGTGCGAGGTCGGCGGCGTCGCCTCGTACGCCGTCGGCGCCCGCGACAGCATCGCGATCAGCGCCGTGCTCGCATCCCAGTTCGCTTGCACTCGCGGTGATCGCCGCCTACGTCCTTTTCCGCGAGCGGATCACACGACTCCAGCTTGCCGGCGTCGGGTCGATCGCAGTCGGCGTTGCCGTCCTCACCGCACTCCAGGCCTGAGAGCCCACCGCGCTGCAAGAATCCGCTTTTACAGACATTGCACGTGAGGTCGAGGAAGAGACCTGCGCGGCCGCGTTCAGCCCGCTCGCGGATCCCGAGGGGTATCTACCGAGCGAAACTGTCAGGTCGTGACCGAGAACAATGGTGCGCCGAGCATCTCGGGGTCGACGTCGCCCCGGAGTCCGGGCCCGGTCGGCGCGGAGCCGCAGCCGTTCTGCGAGCGCGGCTCGTGGGCTGCGACGTGCTCGTTCACCCAGTCGTT
>JAJAZN010000302.1 GCA_026785685.1 Thermoleophilia bacterium | reverse complement strand
TGTCACGTCGAACCCTAAGCTGGCACGATCCGTTGCCGGGCTTGTCAAGTCCGTAACGGTCGACGCCCTGCGTGCACCCTGATCGTTGCCGCGTGTTCGCCTGCGCGACGGTGCTCTCACTTGACGGTGGCTAGATGATTGATGCCACGGTTTTATGCGGTGTAGTCGGCGATGGCGCGGCTGGGTCGTCCGAGGTGGTGGTTGAGGCGGATGCAGGCGGCGAGCGCGAGGAGTCGGGTCGCGATCCGGGCGCGGAGGTTGGCTGGGGTGCGGGCGCCGTGACGTTCGAGGCTCAAGAGGTCTTTGTAGGTCAGGAAGACGGACTCGATCCTTTGTCGGATCTTGGCGAGGCGGATGCCTTGGTCGGGTGCGTCTTTGCGGGCCGGCCGCACGATCAGGCCGCCGAGCTCGCGGACGGCCTGCTCGAACTCGCGGCCGGCGTAGCCCTTGTCGCAGACGATCGTTTCGCCGCCGTGGAGTGCGCGCGCGAGCAGCGGCAGCGCGACCTCGCGTTCGGGTCGGTCGGCGGAAACGAGCGTGGCAGCACGCGGGGTGCCGTCGGGGGCGCAGAGCAGGTGCAGTCTCATCCCCCAGAACCAGCGGGAGTGGCTCTTGCAGTAGCCGTAGCCGCAGACATCGGCCAGCGCGGAGCGGCGGGTCGTTTCAAGAGAGCGGCCGCACTCGACCGGGGTCGAGTCGAGCAATACGAGATCGTCTTCGGCGCCGGGGCACTGGGCCGCGACAAGGCCGCAAAGCCACTCGATCGTGTCAGCCAGTCGGGCCCGCCGTTTGTGCAGCGCGTCCTGGGTTGGCAGCCAGGGAAACAGATGGCCGAGCTGCCGTTTCGCGGCCCGCAGGAACCGACGATCGGACGGGATGCCCATCAACGCTTGCGCGACACACAAGGTGACGATCTCCGCGTCGCTCAGCTTCCTCCGCCCGTTGCCCGGCCGGGCAGGAAGCAGGTCGTCCGCCGTGCAATAGACGCTAATACAGAGCAGGTCGAGGTCGGCGCGCATCGCGATCCTCCAATGGTCGACGTTGCCTTGGCAACGCCGACTTCGACCCGCTTCTCCTGGTCCCTCGCAGCCACCAAACCCGTGGCATCAATCATCTAGGCGGTAGGCGCGGCGGCTACTGCGCCCAGGGACTCGGGCGGCCGGTTCCCGGGAGGCAGCAATCCGTCGGGCAGACATCGTGGCTCGCGGCGTACCGTCCGACGGTGGGACGGCCGCTGTCCGCCGTGATCCGCTCCTCGATCAGTGAGCGGATCATCGCGATGAAGGCGGGATGCGTCGATGCACTCGAGGCCCGGACGAGGTTCAGCCCGAGCTCGGCGGCCCTTTCCTTCGCCTCCACGTCGAGATCGAAGAGCACTTCGAGGTGATCGGAGACGAAGCCGATCGGTGAGATCACGACATCCTCGACTCCCCGGGCCGCAAGGCTCTCGAGGTGATCGAGGATGTCCGGCTCGAGCCAGGGGACGTGGGGAGGACCGCTACGACTCTGGTAGACGAGATCGTAGTCGTCGACGCTCACTGCCTCGGCGACGAGCCGGGCCGACTCGAGGAGCTGATCCTCGTAGCGGCACGCCTGTGCCATCCCTACGGGAATCGAGTGGGCGGTGAAGGCGAGATGGCTTCGCCCCCCCGGAGGGAACTCTGCGAGCGCCGTACGCACGTGATCGGCGTTGGCCTCGATCCAGCCCGGGTGGTTGAAGAATGCCCGTGTCCGCAGAACCTCGGGCGCCGCCGGTCCCACGGCCTGTTGGGCGTTGAAGAGATCCTCGCGATACTGACGGCACCCCGAGTAGGACGAGTACGCGGAGGTGAAAAATGCAAGCGCGCGCTCGATGCCGTCGTCGGCCATCTCGCGCAGCGTGTCGGCGAGAAACGGATCCCAGTTGCGGTTGCCGAAGTAGATCGGGAGCTCGATTCCGTGGTCGTCGAGCTCGACCCGCAGCGCCGCGATCAAGGCCCTGTTCTGCGCGTTGATCGGGCTGACGCCGTCGAAGAGCTCGTAGTGGTGGGCGACCTCCTCGAGTCGCTCGCGCGGCACGTTCCGTCCGCGGGTCACGTTCTCGAGAAACGGCATCACGTCGTCCGTCCCTTCGGGCCCGCCGAACGAGACGACGAGGATCGCGTCGAAGCGGGTCTCGGGGAAGGTCGAGACGAAGCCGTCGGCGGGGGCCTTGAGGGCCATCTCGCTCATGACTCGAGCCTAGCCACACGGCTGTTGGTGCCGGAAGCACAAGGAGATCCCAGCGTTGGGGCTCCTGATGCGAACCATGGAACTAAACGGGGCACGTTCGAACCCTCGACTCCAGATTGAGCTTTCTCGCCTCGGTGAAATGGTGGAGGTACTACGCCGGAAAGCAGTGATCACGCCCCGCCGATCGGGGACATCGGCGAAGGCGGCACTCGCTGCAGGTGCCACCGGGCGCTCGCCGCGATTCGAACGGGTTCGCCGCGGCGTCTATCAGAGAGGTAGATGACCGAGAGCGTCGACGGGGAGCGTGGGGAACGCTCACTCTGACGCCAACTCCAGCGGCTTTCGCAGAGCATCACTTCGCCGCCGACCGTCTGGCTTGACGAGTAGTCGAAGCCAACACTCGGAGGCGTTGCCTATGCGTCTGCGTGGCCGAACGAGCGCTGCGCCAGCTCGTAGTCCTCGAGCGTGTCGATCTCCACCCAGCGCAGCCCGGTGATGTCGAGGGCCTTGAAGGGCTCTCCGGCCTGGACGATCGCGTCGTACGCCACCTCGTAATACCTCTCGCGGTTCGCGGGATCCTCCATCATCGCCTCGAGCGTCGTGAACAGCGTTGTGCAGGAGCGCTCGTCGATCCGTTCTAGGCCGATCGACTCGCCGGCAGCGCTCGTCACCGGGACGTCGTTACCGATGCGCGAGATGTTCCCCTCGGCGTCGCACCGCACCTTGAGGACCTCCTCGTCGACTGCGGTGCGATCGACGCAGGCGTAGCTCCAGCCGTCGCTCGCCGCGACGAGCCTCGCCAGAATCTCCTCATCGAAGATAACGTCACCGTCCAGCTTGATGAACCTCGTACCCTCGAGCTGCTCCCTCGCGAGCAGCAGGGAGTAGCCGGTGTTCGTCGTCCGGTAGTCGTGGTTCCGTAGAATCGTGATCTCCACGAGAGGGAACGCCTGCGAGAGGTACTGCTCGATCGCTGCCTGCAGGTGCCCGCAGACGATCACAATCGAGCGCACGTCGTGCTTGGTGAGCTTGCGGATCATGTGCTCGAGCGTGTTGCTGCCGCCAATCGGTAGCAGCGATTTCGGCGTGGAGGCCGTCAGCTCCGCCAGCCGGCTGCCCATGCCGGCAAGGAGGATGACGGCCTTCACGAGCTGACTGCGTTCGTCGTCACTTCCGGAGCGGGTAGGTGAGCGATTCCGGCCGGCGTGCGAGCTGGTTGCCGCGTTGGACGAGCCGGATGAGCGCGATCGCCACCTGGCCGATTGCGAAGATCCAGAGCCAGAGATCTGGTCGCTGGACGAGGGCGGCTATCGCGCCCAGGGTGACGTGCTCGGCTTCATCGAGCGCGAAGAAGGAGCGGTTCCGAAACCAGAGCCAGGCGAGCTTCTGCCGGAGGTCTTTTGGCTCCGTCCTCCTGGCGTCCAGGTCGACGTAGAGCGCCTGCCGGCGTTCGCGCGACTTGTCGAGATAGTCGTTGTCGCGGCTGACTGCCCCGAACATCGTCTCGAGCTTGATGTAGTACCGAAACAAGAACCCAAAGCACGACACGAGGCCGAGCACGAGGAACAGGCTCTTGCCCGTGAGGACGTACGCCGCGATCGCCATTGCGGCGTTGATGACGAAGATCTTCAGGACGTCGAGCGTCTTGTCGATGTAGTCGCCGATTGCCGACATCTTGCCGGTGTAGCGGGCAAGTTGGCCATCGAGGCAGTCGAGGACATACGACAGCGGCAACAGGGCGGCTGCAACAAAACTCCAAGCTCCGCCCACGACGATGAGGCCTGCCGCGACGCCATAGAGGCCAAACGAAACGACAGTCACATGGTTCGGCGTCAGAGACGCGATCTTGCTCGCCGGGATCAGCAACGTGTTGGCGAGCTTGGGGTACCAGAGGTCCCCCCAGTTGCTGAAGAAATTCGGCTCGATGACCGAAGCTCGGGAAGGCGGCTCAGGAGGTGACACGAGCCGCGCTCTCAGCCGGAACGAACTGAGGCGGCCTTGGCCTTGCAGTGTGTGCCGTCCGCATGACGGCTTGCACTTGGCGCAGCGCATCGCGCGTATCGTGCTTCCGGAGCGCGCCGATGTGCCCGATCTGGAACATCCTGTCCGTAAACGCGCCTTTGCCGTTGTAGACGACGATCCCTCTGGTCTTCAGGTGGCGCGCCAAGTGTTCGAACGAGAGGTATTCGGGCAGCGACACGCAGGTTAGGACGCTGGAGTTCATCCCGTCGTAGTCGGCGTACTCGAGGCCCATATGTGTCAGCCGTTCACGCGCGAACAACGCCCGCGAATGGATCACTCCGCGGGTCCCTGCCACGCCCTGTTGGGTGCTCTCCTCGAGCGCGGCGTGGAGCGAGACGAACACGTGTACCGCAGGCGTGTTTGGTGTCTGCGCATGATCGCGCATGCATCCGAGGTGGGCATGGAGATTCAGATACTCCGGCCCGGCCGGCGTCCAGGTCGACTGCTCGAGAACGCTGCCCTTGACGACAACGATCCCGACGCCGGGCATGGCAGACAGCGCCTTGCCCGACGCGCCGGTCAGGACATCGATGCCCCACTCCTCGGCGGCGATCACCTCAGCACCGATGCTGCTAATCGCATCGACCGCGATCAGCGCGCCATGACGATGGGCAAGTCGGGCGATTGCCGAGACCGGATTGAGCATCCCACTACTCGTCTCATGGTGTGCGACAACGACGAGGTGGTACTGCTTCCGCTCGAGCTCCTCTGCCACCTTCTCGAGATCAATCGCCTCCTGCCATGCAAACTTCAGCTCTCCAACATCTCGGTTGTACCGTCGTGCGGTAGCCAGGAGTCGCTCCCCAAACTCGCCGTTGCTGACCACGAGGGTTGGCCCGCTAGCGCCGATGCTCGCCAATACGGCCTCGTTCGCCGCTGTTCCCGATCCGGTGATGAATGCGATCCGGTACGAGCTATCCGCGCTGCCAATCCCCACGACGGGCTTCAACATCGCCGCGCTCTCGAGCAACAGCTGCGAGAACTCTGGCTCGCGGTGCCCAATGTTCGTGTTTCTCACAGCGCGCATCACGTGGGCCGAGAGCAACACGGGCCCGGGGCAGAGCAGTACCGGCCTCGGCGTTCCCCCGCGGCCTCTCGACCGATACGACCCGAGAAGCTCGACCCAGCGGCCTCCTGGGACTCGAGCGGGCGAACGTAAGGCCGAAGCGCGGAGACGAGCGGAAGCGCCGGACGCTACGACCCGCGTGCTCGGAGTTCCGATGTCGCTAGCAACCGAGGTCTGAACCGGCGCGGCCCGTTCGAACAGGTCGGCGAACTGGTCGGTCGTCGCTGCCGCTGCCTTCCGGCCGCTGATCGCGCGCTGTGCCGGCAGCGCACCGGCCTCCGCACTGTTTATGTAGCGGGCGCGCGCACCCTGGATCGGTATGTTGCCTATGGCGATCGTCCTCCCTACCTGGCCAGAACGGCTGTCGCGCCGGCCCGGACTCCGTCGAACTCGAGCATTTCAGGCCGCTGTTTTCACTAGTTGTTGTCCATCTTTTCGCTCGTTGTTGTCCATCTTCTCACGAGGAGTTTTCCACCTTTTCACTCGTTGTTGTCCATCTTCTCACGCCTGACCTACCTCCGCTCTCGTTCGGTAGCGCAGACCGGGCGATGATACTAGCTGTGGATGTAGGTGGTGATCTCCCTTTGCTTGGTCGAGAGTCTCGAGTTCGGGCGGCCAGACGGGCCGCTCCTTGAGCTTCGCGAACCACGATTCGATGAAGAGCCCGACACCTCGCGCAGGCCGCCGCCGAGGAAGAAGACGACCCCCGGTCGCGCCCGCATCCCCACTCGCGGTAGACGGTGAGGCCGAGCGTCTGCTCGTAGAAGCGCAGCGAGCGCTCGAGATCGCTCGGGCGCAGGCCGACGGCGACATATCCCACCACCTGAACGTCAGAAACGGTGGAGCAGGAAGCAGCCGAACTGGATCAGCCGGCGCAGTGAGTTGAGCTTCGAGCCTGAGTGGCGTTCGAAGCGGGCGAGGCGGCCGTAGGCGTCGCGGAGGTGGCGCAACGTCGGCGACATTGATGTGATAACGACAACGGATGGAACGAAACGGGGCACGTTCGAACCCTCGACTCCAGGTTGAGCTTTCTCGTCTGGGTGGAATGTGTGAGGCGCTACGCCGGAAAGCAGTGGTCGAGCCCCGCCGGCCGCGAACGGCTCCTCCCTCGGCACCACCCGTGCTCTCGACGATCACCCAGGTGCTCGAACTGGCCGGTGGGCCGATGCGGGCGTGCGAGACGAACGACCTGGCGACCCTGCCGCATTTCGAGCGCAGCCACCGTACTCGCGGGAAGTTGCTAACCGTCCTCATGCAGCGAGAGCTTCCGAGAAAGTTCCCGGCGATACGGCACGGTCAATCGAGTGAGTCGAGCGCGAGCGCAACGGCCTCGTCGGCCGTCAGCTTCCGGCCTTGCTCCCAGGCCTCTGCGAACGCGGCCTCGTCGAGCCCTGCGTGGATCAGGGTCAGTGCTTGGTCGTTCCCCCTCCGGAGCCACCCCATCGGGCTGGCCCCCATCTCTTCGTGGAGCGTCTCGCCGCTGGCGAGAACCTTTGCGGCGGTTCCCGCCCGGCCAGCAAACGCGAGCACTCGGGCGAAGCGACAGACGAGGATCGCCTGGCGGAAGCGATCGCCGAGGTCGCGGTTCAGCTCATAGGCTTCCCTCAGCAGGGCCGCCGCCTCCTCGAGGCGCCCCTCCGGGGCGGCCGTGTGCGCGAGCGACTCGAGGGCATGGACTTGCAGGTGCTTGTCGCCTGTGGCACGGGCCTGCTCGAGGACGTCCTCGATGAGCCCGCGGGCGCGATCCGACTCGCCGAGCTCGTCATAGGCCCAGGCGAGCATCCGCGTCGCGAGGAGCGTCTGAAAGGAGTCGCCAGCCTGGTGGAAGAGGTGCGCGCTCTCCTCCCAGAGCTGCCGTGCTCTCTCGAACTCCTGATCGTCGGCCTCGCAGGAACCGAGGAGGAAGAGGGACGCGGCAACGCCCCATGTATTTCCGAGCTGACGGTGGAGCGCAAGCCCCTGCTCGGCCCGCAGCCTCGCTCGCGCCGCGTCCCCCTGCCCGATTTGCATATCGGCCGCGGCATTGAGGGCCTTGGCACGCGCTGCCGTCGGGCTGTCGTCGGCGGCGAGTGCGTCCTCGAGGCGACGGTGCCCTTCGGCCAGGTATCCCTTCGCTCCCCAGTAGTCCATTAGCGCTCCGGCCAGCCGGAGGACGAGCTGCGTCTCCTCGAAGGCTTCGAACCAATCGAGTGCAGCGCGCAGGTTGTCGGCCTCCCGATCGAGGCGGTCGAGCCATGTCGCGTCGACTCTGTGTGTGTACGGTTCGGCCTCTTCGCCGAGTGCGAGGAAGTGTTCCGCGTGGCGGCGGCCCAGGTCGGGGGCTTCGCCGGAGTCCTCGAGCCGTTCGACTGCGTACTCGCGGATTGTCTCCAGCATCCAGAAGCGGTTGCCCTCGCGGACGCGAACCAGGCTCTTGTCGACGAGCGACTCGAGGATGTCGAGGTCGGCGTCGCAGACTGCTTCGGCTGTTTTGAGGGTGCAGCCGCCGACGAAGACGGCGAGTCGCGCGAAGAGCTGTTGCTCGTCGGCGTCCAGCAGCTCGTGGCTCCACTCGATCGTGGCCCGCAGCGTCTGCTGGCGCGGATCAACTCCGCGCCCCGCCTTGAGCAGATCGAGCCGTTGCGAGAGCCGCTCGAGGAGCTGCTCCGGGGACAGCACCCGCGCCCGCGCTGCCGCCAGCTCGAGCGCGAGCGGCAGGTTCTCGAGCCGCGTGCAAAGCTCCGCCACCGCGTCGCTTGCGACGAAGCTTGGCAGCACCGCACGCGCCCGGGCGAGGAACAGCTCCGTCCCGTCCTTCGGCTCGAGCGGGGAGACCGGATAGACCTGCTCGCCGGGAACGCGAAGCAGCTCGCGGCTCGTCACGAGCAGGTGCAGGTTGGGGCAGGAGGCGAGCAGCTCGGAGAGGCCCGTGGCCGCCTCGACGACGTGCTCGAAGTTGTCGAACAGCAGCAGCAGCGACTTGTCGGCGAGGTGTGCAGCCAGGCCGTCCTCGGCTCCGAGAGCCTGCCCGGCTGTCGCGAGGACGAGTTCGGGGTCGCGCAGCGGCGCCAACGGGACCCAGAAGATCCCGTCGGGGTAGTGCTCAGCAGCCTCCGCGGCTGCCTGCAGACCGAGCCGCGTCTTGCCCGTCCCGCCCGGCCCGGTCAGGGTGAGCAGCCGGGCGTCCTCCAGCAGCCGAAGCACCTCGGCTAACTCGTTCTCGCGACCGAGGAACGGCGTCGCCGGGATCGGCAGATTTGTCCGGTAGAGGCTCTTCAGCGGCAGGAAGTCCTTGCCGCCGAGCTGGTAGATCCGCTCCGGCGCCGAGAGATCCTTCAGCCGGTGCTCTCCGAGGTCGCGCAGCTCGCCGGTGCCGATAAGTGGCGCTGCGGACGAGGACACGAGCACCTGCCCGCCGTGGCCGCTTGCGGCGATACGCGCGGCACGATGCACGTCAACGCCAACGTACCCCTCGTCCGTCAAAAGCGGGGTGCCAGTGTGGATACCGACCCGTACGCAAATCGGCCCCGAAGCCAATCCCTCCATCGAATCAGCCGCCGCACGCAGAGCACCCGGCGCGGTCGGGAAGGCGACGAAGAACGCGTCTCCCTGCGTGTCGACCTCCACGCCACCGTGCGCCGAGAAAGCGGCGCGGAGGATGAGGCGATGGTCCGCCAGTGCCTGTGCGTACACGTCGTCTCCCAACTCGTGCAACAGCTTCGTCGACCCCTCCACGTCGGTAAACAGGAAGGTGACGGTGCCAGAAGGGAGAGGGCGCTCCATGGGGGCATCATGACGCCTCACAACAACGCTCTTGCCTTCGCATCAACGAATGCGGCCCTCATCGCACACGCCAGCAGGCCCAGCCCAAAGACCCGTGCGGGAGCACGACCCCGACTCCACGCCCTTCCAAGGGGTCACGGTAGTGAACAACGGAGCACGTCAAAACCCCTATCGACCGTGGAGGACTCAAACCGGCCTTCAGGCACCGGAGCGAGCGGAAAGCACAGCGGCGCTCGCGCCGCGAAGCGGGCGAGGCGGGAAAATGGAGCGTATCGGGATCGAACCGATGACCTCCGCCTTGCAAAGGCGGCGCTCTCCCAGCTGAGCTAACGCCCCGAACGCCTACAGGGTAGCGCGGTCAGCTCGGTCGTTGTTGCCGTGTACCCTGCTCGAGCTTCCGGAGCCCGCCGGAAAAGCCAAGCGTCTGCTCGCGCGGGTCCTGTTGTTGCTGCTCGAGTCGCCGGAGCCGCGCCTCCATCTCGGTGAATCCCGGCGTCGCCGAGCGGTCGACCTCTGCGTCCTCTCGCTCGTCGAGCTCGCGTTCGCGCTGGCTGACGAGCCGCTCTCGCGCAGCGACCGCCTCGCTGCGCGCGGCTAGCTCGTTGCGCGTGCGGAGAAAGAGCTTCTCGGCATCTCTCAGCTCTGCGAGGCGGGATTCGATCTGGGCGAGTCGAGCCTCGCCAGGGTCGGCTGCCGGAGCAGCTGCGACGACCTCGGCAGCACGCGCACGCTCGGCCTCGAGCTCACCCGCTCGCGCGGCAAGCGCGGCCTCACGCTCCGCGAACGCTCGCTCACGGTCAGCCAGATGCGTTTCCCTTCGCGCCGCTTCCTCGGCGTTCTCTCCGGTGTCGGCCCCCGGATGCCGAGCGACGGATGCGGCCAGGATGGGTGCCGCTCTGCGAGGGGCCGAGGGATCGACGTCGGCGAGGGCGTGGTGGAGCTCGACCTCGCGCTCACGCACGGCGCCGATTCGTTCAGCCAGCTGCCGTTTCAGGTCCTCGAGGGCGGCATGCTGTGCACGGAGCGCTTCGCGCTCTTCCTCGATCGTGGTCGGTTCAGTTCGGCGTTTGAAAGCCATTGCCCGGAGTGTACGGCGGAGGCGGGCTTAACCCTGCCGCACCCCCGCCTACCAGGCTCGAACACGATGGCGCGTGATCATTGCGTCCGAGCCTCCAAGCCCAGGGTTCAGGCTGCGCGTTCCAGCCGTTCTTCTGCCCGGGCCCGCTTTACGATGTGTTCCGGTTCACCGAACCGGATGCGGGCGCGGATTGCGCGGTGCTCACTCCAGAGGGAGGCGAGCTTGCCGTCGAGCTCCTTGATCTGCGCGACGATTTCGGGATTGCGGCCCTCCGAGAGCCGGTGCCAGAGCTCTGCCCGGCGCTCGCTAACCTCGTCGATCTCTGCATGGATGGTCGCGATAATGTTCATACCCCATCAAACGTTGGACCCAACCTGGACTATTCCACCGCTCGGTGCAACGCAACAGAAACGCAACTTCTTCGGAAACCGGGTGTCCGTCGTCAGTCGTAGCCGAGATCTGCGAGGCGTTCTTCGTCGAGTCCGAAGTAGTGACCGAGCTCATGCAGGACGGTGATCCGGATCTCGCGCTCGAGCTCGGCCGGATCTCTAAACTCGTCCTCGAGCGGCAGGCGGAAGATCGTGATCCGGTCGGGCAGCTCGCCAGCCATGTCACCGCGCTCGGGAAGCGGGATCCCCTCGTACAGACCGAACAGATCCGGGTCTTCGGGGTGCTCGTCCTCGATCACGACGACGATGTTCTCGAGCGCGGCAGCGAGATCCGGTGGCAGCGAATCGAGTGCCGCTGCTACGTGGTCGTCGAAGGTCATCGGGGCAACCCGTCTAGCGGATCACAAGCGCCATGATCGCCTTCTGGGTGTGTCTCCAAAGCATGCGACAGACTACTCCATGGCGAGCCAGAATGGCGTATTCAAGCCATTCCCGTGAGACATCGGGATGGGCAGAGGGGTTCCAGGGCGGCTCCTGGGACACACCTTGCTGCCACCTGCTGCCACCTCAGAGGGCTGCTCTGATCCTCGCGTGGCGATCATCGACCGAGCCACGGGAGCGGAGGTACTTCGTGGTCATCGAAGCGTGACTCGTCGGGCTGTGCCCCATCTCAGCGGCGGCGTCAGCGAGCGAGACGCCGTGCTCATCGAGGCGGCTGGCGTATGTGTAGCGAAGCTCGTGCGGTGACACGGCTCCGAGGCCGGCGTCCTCGCCTGCTCGCCTGATCGCACCCTGCGTGTTCGCCTGACCGAGTTCTCGGCCCTTCGGCGTCGTCCAGAAGAACGAGCCGGCCCTCACCCCCTTCGCCATCCTCGCCTGAGCCCGAACCGCGGCGTGCGCATCCGAAAGCAGGTTCACGATTCGAACTGCCGTCGGCGTCTTCGTCGTCTTCCGCTCCTGGCCCTCCCTGATCAGCTGCCCTGAAACCGAGACGGCTCCGGAGAGGTCGACGTCCTCGGGCCGAAGACCGAGGGCCTCGGACAACCTGAGGCCGGACCCGGCGAGGAAGGCGACGAGGAGCTTCGTCTGCTCACTGCCGGCGTGATCGATCAGGAGCTCGAGCTCGGCGTCGGTGAGTGTACGGCGGTTCCGGGTGTGAGCGTTCGACGGACGCTCGGAGGCATCGACCAGGGTCACGGGGTTGACGCCCAGGTCACCCGAGCGGACGGCATCACGGAGGATCGCGGAGAGCAACCCCGCGATCTTGTTCACCGTGGCACCACTCAGCCCCTCGGTGCGAAGCTCCGAGATCAGGATCAGGACATCGTTGTGACCGACGGCCCTGACCCGCTTCGAGCCGAACCTCTCCTCGAGGTGGTCGCGGTACTGCGCCTTACGGAGGGCGAGCGTGGAGGTGGAGCGGTCACCCGCCTTCACCTGGGCTTCGATCCTCGAGAGGTACGCCACGGCGAAGTGGTGCACCGTCTTCTTGCTGACGACGCTCATCAGGCTTTCACCCTGAGCAGCCTGACCCAGCATCGCGTCGCGTTCCTTGCGTGCGGCCTGCAGAGTTGTCGAGGCCGGAAGGCTGCGCGTCCTCCACTTTCCGTCGGAGGCGTCTCTCCAGCCAATGATGTAGTGCAAACCTCGGCGGTACAGACCGCGCTCCAGGTTGACTCGGGGTAGCTTGGCGCTCATCTCCGTCTCCTTCGTAGGCGGGATCACGCCCCTGGCCGTCGCAAGCGGCGCAGGGGCATATCCCTGTTCACGTTACCGGACTGCCTTCTCGGTACGAAGGCTTTTAACCCCTCAATCCCAGTATCCATGCGGGGTGTGGCAGCACTTCGAGCCCCTCTCCAAGTACCCCCTCTGCCTCGCCTACAGAGGCCGGCGACGGGTGTCGTAAGCGCGTGTCCCTGTTCCTCCCCTACGTGCACTGATGCGTGTAGGAATGCGGTGTCCCGAGGCCCGATGTCCAGTGGGGTGGGGAGGGGCAGCCCCGCGTTTCGCGTGATCGCGTGGGGTCCTCTCTAGATTCCTCCGCTCCCCAGACCCACACCGTTTCGTGATGTCGTCTTCGCGATATCACCGATACCTGGGATACCAGGGTTCTAGTTGACTAGGTGACGGCACGACATCACGACATCACACGGCAGATGTTGACCGGAGAGTCCAAGCGGCTTGGACTCTCGCCGGGGCTCCTC
>JAJAZN010000301.1 GCA_026785685.1 Thermoleophilia bacterium | reverse complement strand
CGGGCCACGTGGGGGGATCGCGAGTGAAGAGCGTATCGCAATCCCGCCTCAGCCATGCTTGCTGCCGCGCTGCGCGCGGATCCTGAAGAGGCCCGCCCACGGGCCACGTTGCCCGAACGGGTCGAGCAGCCCTTCCGCGTCTCAGTCGATGTCAGGGAGCGACGAGAGCCACGGCGTGCGGTACCCGGTCTCGTCCCACAGCACCGGGAAGAACGACTCGTCGAGCGACAGGTCGCCCTGCCGCTTGTAGCGCGAGTAGATGAGATCGACGTTCGTCTCATGGAAGCGCACCTCGACCGGCAGCAGGTGCGTGACGAGCGCCATGCGGGCGACAGCAGCGTTCGTGTTCGGCGCCGAGCCGTGCCACGTGAGGCCGTGATGGAACGAGCCACCGCCCGGCTTGACGACGACAGGGACGACGTCGAGCTCGGTTCCCTCGGGCGCTGCGTTCCTCGCCGGTGCAAGCCAGTCCTCGGGAGCATGGAACTGCGAGCGCTCCGGTGGCGACTTCGGCCACAGGTAGGAGCCACGCACGTACGCGATCGGCCCAGCGTCGGCCGTCGTCTCGTGCAGCGAGATCCAGCATGTCAGCATCTCCGCGGGCACGAGGTAGTCGGCATACGAGGAGTCCTGGTGGAAGCCGATCGCCTTTGTTCCCGGAGGCTTCCAGAGGACGTTGTCCTGGAGAATTCGGGTTCCCCGGTAGTGGCCGAGTTGCGCGCCCAGACGGCCGGTGCGCTCTGCGAGCACCTGCGCGGCGATCACGTTGTCGGCACGCCAGCCGTTGCAGATCTGGCGCGTCCGATCCTCGGGATCCCGGCCGGGAATCCAGTTGACCTCGTCGGGCTTGATCCCCGTCTCGTAGACGCCCTGGAAGAGCGGCTCGTAGCGCTCGCGGAGGAGGTCGAGCGCCCGGGGCGAGACGAGGCCTTCCTCGACGATGAGGAAGCCGTCGCGGTCGAATGCCTCGACCTGCTCCGGAGCGAAGGCGTCGAGCGTCGCGATCCGGTCTGCAGCGCCTGCGTGCATCACGCCATCGTACAGTGCCTCGCGGCCTCGGATGAAGAGCGCGGACGGCTGGAGTGCGGGTCAGGACGAACCGGGCTCCTCTGCCTCTGCCTTGGCGGCTTCGGCGAGGAGCCGCTCGGCGAGCTCGCGCTTCGCGGCGGCGTCGAGCTTGTTGACCTCGTTCTCGACGACCCGCCGGTTGTAGCTCTGGTTCCAGTAGTCGAGCGACTCGAATCCGAGCAGCACGGCCTTGCCGACGAACTGACGGAGCACCTCGTTCGTCGGCCCCATCACCCAGCCGGCCTTGGCATCACGGAGGTAGCGCTCGAGCTCCATATCGCGCTTGTAGCCGGAGCCTCCACAGGCATGAAGCATCGCGTCGACGACGTTCCCCGCGTTCTGGGCAGCGACGAACTTGATCTGCCAGGCCCAGTGGAGGAAGCGACTTCGGGCACGTTCGCCCGGCTCGAGCTTCTTCGTATTGTTCTCGGTCGCCTCGTCGAGGGCCTGGGCGACCGAGTACACGAACATCCGCGAGGCGTTCGTCTCCATCACGGCCTGCCCGACGTAGTCCTGGATCGTGGGGTAGTCGGCGACCCGCATGCCGACGTCGACGTGACGCTTGCGCGTCGTGTGCCGCTTCGCGATGTCGACCGCCCCGATAGCCAGTCCGTTCCAACAGGCCGACGAGCCGATGAGAAACGACGGGTCGACGGCCTCGTCGTTCGAGAAGGCGCCGTCCCCTTCGGGGCCGACGCGCTGCGTGCCCGGAACCTCGACGTCCGTGAACGAGACGGCACCCGATTGGTTCCCCCGCATACCGAGGGCGTCCCAGAGCGACGGCTCGGCCTCGCAGTGCTCCTTGTCGACGACGAACACCGAGAGGTCGTCGTAGCCCGTGAAGTCGGGGCTCGTCGTCTGCAGCACGTAGAAGTCTGCGAAGCCGCCAGAGGTCGTCCAGGACGCCTTCTTGTTGATCCTGTAGCCCCCGTTCCGGCGCTCTGCGCGCGATGACACGGGGTACCAGAAGTGCGATCCGGTCTCGGGGTCGGAGTACGAGATGGTGCCGATCAGCCCCGAGCCGAGCCTGCGGACGTACTTGTCGACGAGCTCTGGAGTCGGGCGCAGCATGAGAGCCGCGACGGCGCCCATGTGCATGATCCAGCACATCGCGGTCGATGCGCAGCCGTAGCGGGCGATCGTCTCCGCTGCCATCGCATAGGCCACATGGTTCTCGCCGAGGCCGCCCCATTCCTCCGGGACGCAGAGCGCGAGGAAGCCATGCTCGCCGAGCAGCTCCAGGTTGCGGCGTGGGAACAGCAGCTCGTCGTCCGAGCGCTTTGCGTTTGCACGCATTTCCTGCTCGCAGAGCGTGATCAGGGTTTCGCGCAGGCCCTTCTGACGGTCGGTCAGGACCCAGTCGGGATCCCAGTCGTAGCCGAGGCCCCAGAACGGCTCGGCACCCCACATCTTCTCGTACATCAGAACCTCCGGCTCCGGCGCGTTGTGCCGATCATGGTAGGCCGCATGCGGTCGCTGCAGCCGCACCGTCGGTTGTCATTTGCATCTCTGCCGCCGGAACTGGAGAATCGTTCTACCCGAATCGACTCAGAGGAGGCCCCGACATGGCGCGCGACCCCAAGCACGACATTCTGTTCGAGCCGATCAAGATCGGCCCGAAGGTCATGAAGAACCGCTTCTATCAGGTGCCTCACTGCAACGGCTTCGGCTCCGAGAAGCCCTTCAGCCAGGCGTACTTCCGGGCCTTGAAAGCCGAGGGCGGGTTCGCGGGCGTCTCCACCGAGTACTGCTCGATCTCTCCCGAGTCGGACGACACACATCGCGTGTCTGCGCGGATCTGGGACGACGGCGACATCAAGAACCTGTCCCTGATGTGCGACATGCTCCACGAGCATGACGCGCTCGCCGCCTGCGAGCTGTGGTACGGCGGCCCGCACGCGCCGAACATGGAGACGCGCTGTGTCGCGCGAGGCCCGTCGCAGATCCCGAGCGACTTCGAGTTCCTCACCTACGCGATCGAGGCCGACAAGGACGACATCCGCCACCTCCAGAACCTCTACGTCGCCGCCGCCAAGCGGGCGCGGACTGCAGGGTTCGACATCGTCTACGTCTACGGCTCGCACTCGTATCTGCCGCAGCAGTTCCTGACGCCGTACTACAACCACCGCACCGACGAGTACGGGGGCTCGTTCGAGAACCGCGCCCGCTTCTGGCGGGAGACGATCGAGATGGTCAAGGAGGCCGTGGGTGACGACTGCGCGATCTGCGTCCGCATGTCGACCGACATGTTCATGGGCGAGGCAGGAACGCAGCTCAAGCGCGACTGCCTGCCGTTCGTCGAGCTCTGCGACGACCTCGTGGACGTGTGGGATATCAACCTCTCGGGCATCGCCGAGTGGGGCGAGGACGCGACGCCGTCGCGGTTCTACCCGCAGGGTCGAGCGCTTCCCTGGCAGGCCGCTGTGAAGGCGATCTCCAAGAAGCCCGTGCTCGGCGTCGGCCGTTGGACGAATCCCGACCTGATGGCCGAGGCGATCAACGACGGAAAGCTCGACATCATCGCCACCTGTCGTCCGTCCACGTCCGATCCCTTCCTGCCGAAGAAGATCGACGAGGGCCGGCTCGACGACATCCGGGAGTGCATCGGCTGCAACGTCTGCATCTCCCGCTGGGAGATCGGCGGTCCACCGCTCATCTGCACGCAGAACGCCACCGCCGGCGAGGAGTACCGTCGCGGCTGGCATCCGGAGCGCTTCACGAAGGCGAAGAACGCCGACAACGACGTGCTCGTCGTCGGCGCCGGCCCGGCCGGGATGGAGTGCGCGATGATCCTCGGCAAGCGAGGCATGCGCCGCGTGCACCTCGTCGAGGCGCAGGACGACATGGGCGGCACGATGCGGTGGATCCCGCAGCTTCCCGGTCTCGGTGAATGGGCCCGGATCGTCAACTACCGCAAGATCCAGATCGACAAGCTCAAGAACATCGAGTTCATCCCGAACACCAAGCTGTCCGCAAAGGATGTCGCCGAATACGGTGCCGAGATCGTCATCGTCGCCACCGGCTCCTACTGGTCGACGGACGGACTCAACGGTGCCACGCACGCTACCATCGAGGGTGCAGACGCGAGCCTTGCCTGGCAGGCGACTCCCGACCAGATCATGGGCGAAGGCAAGGAGCTCGCAGGTGATAGCGTTGTCGTTTTCGACAACGACGGCTACTACACGGGCGTCTCGATAGCAGAAAAGCTCGCACTGGAGGGCAAGAAGGTCACTCTGATGACGCCGCTCGGAACCATCGCGCCGTACATGCACTTTACGCTCGAAGCGCCGAATCAGCACCGCACACTGCACAGGCTCGGCGTCGAGATCGTGCCCTACCACCTGCCGTCGCGGGTCGAGGAAGGCGTTGTCGTCGCGACCCACGTGTACGACGAGGAAGGGCACGAGAAGTCGTTCGCGGCCGACGGCGTCGTCTGGGTGGCACAGCGCCGCTCGAACGAGGCGCTGTTCCGCGAGCTCAAGGACTCGATCGGCCTCGACCAGCTCAAGGTAGAAGGCGTCGACTCGCTCTACCGGATCGGCGATTGCGAGGCACCGCGGCTCACCGCCGACGCCGTCTTCTCGGGTCATCGGCTCGCCCGCGAGATCGACTCTGCCGATCCGTCGCTGCCGCTGCCGTTCAAGCGTGAGCGACGGATGGTGGACGACGCCTCGGTGGCATCGGAGAAGGCCGAGTATGCGGCCCTGTACGCTGAGGCATCGCTGGCGTAATGAAAACCGTCGTATGTATCAAGCAGGTGTTGCAGCTCGGAGACGAGGTCGAGTTCACAGACGACGGCCTCGACGTCGACCCGGACTATCTCGACCCTGCGTTGAACGAGTGGGACAGCTTCGCCACCGAGGAGGCGCTCCAGCTACGGGAGCGCCTGGGTGGCGAGGTCGTCCTCGTCACGTGCGGGTCGAAGGCCTCCGAAGCGGCGTTGCGGCGCTGCCTCGCTATGGGTGCCGATAGGGCGATCCGGATCGAAGGGGTCGACCGTGACCCCTTCTCGGTCGCGCGCGCCCTCGCCGAGGTCGTTTCGGCCGAGAATGCCGACCTTGTGCTCTGCGGGGTGCAGTCGAGTGACGCCGTCCAGGCAGCGACCGGCACGGCACTCGCCGAGTTGCTCGACCTGCCGCGCGCGGCGGTCGTCACCAAGGTCGACTACGACGCCGGTGCGCGAACAGCCGTCGTCGACCGTGAGCTCGAAGGCGGTCTCGTCGATCGTGTCGAGATCGACACCCCCGCCGTCCTGACGATCCAGACGGGCATCAACGAGCCCCGCTATGCCAATCTCCGCGCGATCAAGCAAGCGGAGCAGGTCGAGATCGACGTACGCAACGCAGCCGGGGGCGGTGCGCCCGCATACCGTGTCCGCAAGATGTTCGTCCCCGACCGAGGTGAGGGAGCAGAGATGATCGACGGCAGTCCCGCGGAGATCGCGGCCCGGATCGCGTCGATCGTGAAGGAGCGGCTCGTATGAGCGTTCTCGTCGTTGCAGAGCATCTCCGCGGTCAGATCCGTGACGTCACCCGCGAGCTGATCACAGCTGGGCGCGAGCTTGGTCCGGTGACGGTCGCCGTGATCGCACAGGATCCGGGCTCGCTCGTCGATGCGGTCAACATCGACGGCGTCACGGAGATCGTGACCGTGACGATCGGTGCCGGCGAGTTCGAGAACGACACCTACCAGGCAGCCGTCGAGGCGCTGATCGCCGACCGGAAACCCCGCGTGACCTTGCTCGGCTTCACCGTCAACAGCATGGGTTACGGCCCCGCGGCTGCCGTGAAGCTCGGCCTCGGATTTGCGAGCGATGTTCACGGCATCGCCCTCGAGGGTGACGCGGTCGTCGCGACCCGGTCGTTCTACGGCTCGAAGGTGAACGCCGAGCTCGAATTCCCCGGGGCCGAGGGTGTGATGCTGCTCCTCCGACCGACTGTCTGGTCTCCTGCGGAAGGGGTGGGCGACGCGTCCGTGGCAGCGCTCGAGGTGGTCGCTGCGCCGTCGCGCGCTCGGCATCGCGAAGTGGTCGAGGCGACGACGTCATCCGACGTTGACATCACGCAGGCCGACTTCCTCCTCTCGATCGGCCGCGGCATCGGCGATAAGGAGAACGTCGAGATGTTCCAGGAGCTCGCCGCGAAGATGGGAGCGACGCTCTCGGTCTCCCGCCCCCTGGTCGACGCGGGCTGGATGCCCTCCTCACGACAGGTCGGCCAGTCGGGCAAGACGGTGAAACCGTCGGTCTACCTCGCCTTCGGGATCTCCGGCGCGGTTCAGCATCTCGCGGGAATGAAGGCGTCGGGGACGATCATCGCGATCAACACCGACCCCGAGGCCGCGATCTTCAACGTCGCGCAGTACGGCGCCAAGGCCGACCTGTTCGACGTCGCGGAAGAGCTCGAGAAGCTCTACTAGTGGGCCGCGTCGCAACGTTCCACCGCCCCTGCGGGTTTCCGGTGGACCCGTTCGGGACGAGGGGATAACGGGTGGAGACGCGCGAGACGTTTGCCGGCCTGTCCACCTGGCAGATCGCGCTCTGGTACACGCTGATCGTCATCTCGACGTCGATCTTCGCGTGGGGCGTCATCCGGCTCGTGATCAAGTACAGGCGAGGGCGGGGCAGTTTCCCGGTGGACAGGCCGCTGCACCGTGCGGGCCGGACCGCCTGGATCGTGTTCACGCACGCCTGGATCAAGCGGCGGGACGGCGTCGCAGGGCTGGCACATGCGATGATCTTCTACGGCTTCGTCGTGCTCTTCATCGGCACGGGGATCCTCGCATTCCAGGACGATTTCGCCAGGCCGATCCTCGGGTGGGATTTCTGGCAGGGGCCGTTCTATCTCGTCTACTCGCTGTTCCTCGACGTCTTCGGCGCCTTCCTCATCATCGGTCTCGTGATCCTTGGTGTGAAACGAGCCCGCAAGCCGAAGCGGCTCGATTACACCCGTGTCGACGGCGTCACGAGCCGCTACGCCCGCTGGCGCTACAAGGTCGGCGACTGGGTCTTTGTCGACTCCCTGCTGTTCCTGGGAGTGACCGGGTTCTTCCTCGAGGCGCTGCGGATCGCCGAGACCGATCCGCCGTTCGAGAAGTGGTCGCCGGTCGGCTGGGTCGTCGGCCAGGGGCTGATCGCAATCGGGGTCGACGGCGAGACCGCGTCGGCAGCGCACTTTCGCAGCTGGTGGGTGCATGGCGTCGCGGCGCTGACGTTCGTCGCGGCGATCCCGTTCACCAAGGCGGTGCACATGATGGCCGCCCCCGCGAGCGTTGCCACCCGGAACGACCGGGCAAGCAAGGAGCTCGTGGGTCTGCCGCCGAATGCGAAGCCAGAGGAGGTCGGCTATGGCGTCGTCACGGACATGACGCCTGCGCACCTGCTGCAACTGGATGCGTGCACGAAGTGTGGAAAATGCCACGAGGCATGCCCTGCGACAGCATCCGGGTATCCGCTCTCGCCGCGCGACCTCGTGCTCGACCTCCGCGAGCAGTCGGAGGGGGCGCTAGGGATCCGCGGCTGGCTCACGGTGCCGCCGCTCTTCCACTCCGACGAGAACCTGCTCGGCAACCCGATCAGACCCGAGACGGTGTGGTCGTGCATGCAATGCATGGCCTGCGTCGAGATCTGCCCTGTCGGGATCGAGCACGTCCCGATCATCAACAACCTCCGCCGCCGGCTCGTGGACAAGGGCGAGATGGACTCCCAGCTCCAGACGACGCTCGAGACCATCTACGAGTCCGGCAACTCGTTCGGCGAGCCGAAGCGCAAGCGCGGCAGGTGGGCGAAGGAGCTCGACTTCGAGGTCAAGGACGCGCGTAAGGAACCGGTCGACGTCCTCTGGTTCGTCGGGGATTTCGCCTCACTCGACCCGCGCAACATCCGTGTTACGCAGGCGCTCGCGCGCATTCTCCACCACGCCGGAGTCGACTTCGGGATTCTCTACGAGGGCGAGCGCAACGCAGGGAACGACGTCCGGCGGGTCGGTGAGGAAGGGCTCTTCACCGACCTCGCCGAGAGCAACATCGAGGCGATCTCGGCGTGCGAATTCAGTCGGATCCTCACCTCCGACCCTCACTCGTTCAACACCCTGAAGAACGAGTACCCGGCACTCGGAGGCAGCTGGGACGTCGTTCACCACTCGCAGTTCCTGCTCGAGTTGTTCCAATCGGGCGCGCTGACTGCCGGCAGGAGCCTCGGCCGACGGGTCACCTACCACGATCCTTGCACCCTCGGGCGATACAACGGCGTTTACGATGAGCCCCGGGCTCTGATCGCCGCGACGGGGTGCGAGTTGATCGAGATGCAGCGCGTTCGCGACAACTCGTTCTGCTGCGGCGCGGGTGGTGGGAGGATCTGGATGTCGGAGCTGAAGGCGCCCGACGCGCCACGACCCTCCGAGTCGCGGATGCACGAGGCGACCGCGCTCGACCGGGTCTCGACGTTCGTCGTCTGCTGCCCCAAGGATGTGACGATGTACGAGGACGCGGTGAAGACGTCGGGCCACGAGGGCGAGATCGAAGTGCGCGAGCTCACGGAGCTCGTGCTCGAGTCGCTCGACTTCGAACCCGTTGCGCTCGCCGCCACGGCGGACTGAAGCGCAGCGTCAGGATACGAGCGACCTACACCCTGAGCCGTGCCTCGAGCGTACGAGCAAGAGCTGCGTGCACCGCGGGGTATTCGTCGATGAAGGCACGGAAGTCCCACGCGCTCATCGCGCTGCAGTGCAGGTCGATGTCCGCGACCACCGTCGCCGTTCGGGGAGCGTCGAGAAGGAGCCCGATCTCGCCGAAGTAGTCCCCTGCCGACAGGGTGGCACGGGGCTCCCCCCCAACGGAGACCGTGGCCGTGCCGTCGAGGATCACGAAGAAGGCAAGCACCCGGGCGCCCCTCGTCCCCTCGCGGACGACGACGTCACCGGCCGCGAAATGCGTCTCCCTCATGTGGCTGCCAAGCGCGACCAGGTCGTCGCGCGTCAGCCCATCGAAGAGCGAGACCTTTCCGAGGAGATCGGCATTATCGATCATCCGAAAGAGTCTATTG
>JAJAZN010000300.1 GCA_026785685.1 Thermoleophilia bacterium | reverse complement strand
TTGATGAAGTTCTCGGGATCCGGATAGTCGGCCTGCCACCCGAGTGCCATCATGTCGTAGTTCCCGGTCTTCTTGTTGCCCGACCGGGCGAACAGCTGCGAGGTCGGGACTGACTCGGTCTTGGCCTTGAGGCCAATCTGCTCGAGGTTGTACCGCATGATCTGGCCACGGTTGACGTTCGACTGCGAGTTCCGGTGCACGATGCGAATCACCGGCAGGTTGGAGACGTCGCCCGCGACGGCCTTCGCCTTGGCCACATTCGAGCCGGAGTAAGCGTAGAGGTTGTTCGACTGGATGAAGCCAGGCATTGCCGGAGGCAGGATCTGGCTCGAGCGGCGGCCGCCGTACTTGCCGGCAACGCGAACCTGCGCCGGTCGGTCGATGGCCCAGTTGACAGCCTTGCGCAGCTTCACGGCGGCGAACGGCGACCCCGGCTGGGTGTTGAGCGCCCACCACGAGGTGACCGACGTCGGCTTGACGAAGAACTGGCTCTTGTTGACCTTGAACTCGTCGCCGAGTGCGGCGGCGGAGGCTGCGGCAACGCCGGGCTCGTAGTCTGCCTGGCTGGCCTTCACCTGCAGGATGCTCTGGTTCTCGTCCCCACCGACCGTGATCACGATGCGCTCGGCATTGCGGGGCCGCTTACCCTTGTAGTTCGGGTTGCGGTCGAGCACGACGTTGCGGCCGATCTCACGGGCGGCGATGTAGTACGGGCCCGCTGCGGTCAGCTTCGTGATGTCCTGCTCGGAGTAGGGCATGGCTGGATCCACGGCGCTGAACCAGTTCATCGCGAGAACCGATGTGAGCGACGGGAACGGCTTCTTCAGCTTGATGATGAAGTTGTTGCCCTTGACCGACAGCCCTGCGATCTTGTCGGCCTTGCCGTCGTAGAACTCCTGCGCGCCGACGACAACCGGGCCGACGATCGACACTGCGCCAAAGCGCGCGGACGCTGCGTCGCCCATCTTCGGGCTCAGGAGCCGCTGGAAGGAGCGCACGAACCACGCCGGCGTTACGACCTTGCCGTTCGAGGCCTTCTGGCCGGGGCGGATGGCGAACGTGTACGTCTTGCCGTCCTTCGAGACCTTGAAGCCCGATGCGGCTTCCGGGTAGACACGCTTGCCCTCGGCGCCGTTCTTCTCGGGGTACTGCATGAGGTTGTAACCGGTCGGCCACAGGGCCTCCGAGCACCCGGTGTCGTAGCACTTCTGTGGATCGACGTACTCGTAGTCGCTGAGCGAGTGGTTCACTCTCAGCGTCCCGCCCGCCTTGGAGGCGTTCGAGCCGGCGAATGCCGCCGACACGAGCAGCGACGCAGCAACGGTCGCGAGGCTTGCCGCGAACATGAGTCTCTTGCGCATGGAGCTCCTTCCGTCCGAGGGACTCACCATTACGGAGTCCTGTGTTGATGGATATTTCGACGAAATCGATACTGCCTGATGTGACGGCAAAATCCCGAAGTTGTTAGCGAAGGCAACTTGGCCGGGTGGCGAAGACGTCGTAGTCCTAGGTTCGTGGTTCTAGGATGTCTTGCGGGGATCGAACGCATCCCGCAGTCCGTCGCCGAGCAGATTGAACGCAAGCGTTGCGAAGAGGATTGCGAGGCCGGGCCAGATCATCAGGTTGGGCTGGGTGAGGTAGTAGTCCGGCGCGCGCGAGAGGATGTTGCCCCAGCTCGAGGTCGGTTCCTGGATGCCGAGACCGAGGAACGAGAGTCCTGCTTCACCGATGATATTGGCCGCGACGATCAGGGTCGAGTACACGATCACGGGGCCGACGAGGTGCGGAATCAGGTGTGACTTGACGATCCGCCAGTCCGAGGCACCCGTCATCAGGGCCGCCTCGACGAACTCCTTCTCGCGCAGCGAGAGCACCTGGCCGCGCACGATCCGGGCGGGATAGAACCAGCCGAAAACAGCAAAAACGAGCACGAGGGTGAACACCCCGGGCGCGAGGAACCCGAAGGTGATCTGGTTGAGCTGCTCTCCTGCCGTCGCCGAGATGGCGATGATGAACAGCAGTGCCGGGAAGGCCATGACCATCTCCGTGAGACGGGAGATGACCGTGTCGACCCCACCGCGGTAGTACCCGGCGAGGGCCCCGAAGAGTACGCCGACGAAGACCGAGAAGAACGTTGCAAAGACGGCGACTTCGAGCGATGTCCGCGCGCCGTAGAGCAGGCGCAGGAAGAGATCGCGACCGATGGTGCTGTCGGCCCCGAGGATGAAGAGGGTCGTGCCGCCGTCCGGGGTCTTGACTCTGGTCATCGGGCCGACGGGAAGGAACGTGTCAGCGTCGACCGCGTCGAAGAACTGCTCGTTCGGACCGTGGCCGAGCAACTTGGCGGCGATCGGCGCTCCGATAAACGCGACAAAGAACATGAGAATGATGAAGACACCACCGGCGATCGCGAGCTTGTCGCGGCGGAGCCTGATCCAGATCAACTCCCAGTAGCCGCGCGCCTTGACCGCGTCGGACCCGGACGTCGGCAGCGCTGCCTGGACTTCTTCGACCGTGGTCATCAGTCGGCGAGTATAGCTCGGAGCGTCGTCACCGTAAGATGAGACGCTCCCGAGAGCTCGTTGTTAGTCGGCTGAGCCATTGCGCCGCTACCCGAGAGCCTGCCCGCGACGCACGCGGCGCACGCGGCGCACGCGGCGCTCTGCGCGTCGCGATCTGAGCACCTTCACGAGAGGCGCAAGGAGCGCCAAGCAGAATATCGCGAGAGGGGTCAGGAGCCACAGGGCGCTCGGTTTCGGGGTCGGGCTCTCGCCGGGATCGGGAGCAAAGGCAGCCGACACCGCCTCGTCCGGCGAGGACGAGGCGTCGCCGCCGGCCGACACACCCATCGACGACCAGCCGTCGACGAGCCAGGCGGGGCGGGTGGATCGTGTGTTCCTGACCATTGTGAGCCGGTGGGTCAGCGGCCGGTAGTCCGGGTTCGTTGCCTCGACATAGACGTCGAGCCCGACCTCGCCCACAACGGCGTACGCAAAATTCCAGCGGGCGCGGCTGACCGGATACGGCGGGAGCGGAAGCGTGCCCGCCTTCCACTCGGCGCGGGTCGAGCCTGCCCGGAGCCCCGGTGACGATAGAGACCACGCGCGCTCCGGGTGGTCTCGTCGCACGCCCGTGAGCACGAACGCCTTGCCGGTCTCGAGGATCGCATTGCGATCGGAGCGCGCCAGCTTGATGGGCGGGCGGGCGTGCTCGACGATCGTTGGACGATTCGTGAGCGGCATGTCAGCGGGTGCGGTGTTGCCGATCATCACACCGCCAACGACGAGAGCGCCGAGCACGAGTGCAACAGCACCGACGAAAAGCCGTCGGCGGCGACGACGTGACGACAGCGCGCCCGTCGGCCACGCTGCGACGACGCGCGACGGCACCACGGACTAATTGGGCTCTGCGTAGATGCCCGGAGGAGCGTACGGGAGGAAGTAGCTCACTTTCCAGGGGCCTTGTGCCCCTTTGCGGACGAGCGTCAGATCGAAGCGCGTGGCCGTGTAGCCCGAGTTGTCCGTTGGAACGAGCAACACCTGGAGCAGGATTTTACCGGGCGCAGACGCAACGACGTTGAAGCCCGACGTCTCGAGGTCGCGGACGGGAAACGGCGTAATCGGTAGCTCGCCCTTCAGCCACTCCGCTCGCGTCACTCCGGCACGGAGCTCCGGGGTCGCGAGGTCCCACGCCTGGGCGAGGTTGATCCGGGCAAGCGTCGCACCGATGAACTGGCGCGCGACGTTCCTCGCGCCGGGCTCGAGAGTCCCGCCCGGCTTGGCGGTCACCTCGGGTGACACCTGCACCTCATTCGGTGCGGCGACCGGCGCCGGCCCTGGATCCGCTCGCGACTGGAGAAAGATGACGAGGGCGACGAGGACGAGCGCGGCGGCGACGACGACGCCAATCCGCACCGCGATCTCCTTCCGGCGGGCTTCCGATTGTCTGGGGAGACGTTCCTTGGCGTCCACGACCACGGAAAAGTAGACGCCGCGGAGGCGGCTTTGTTAGTTGAGGGCCTCTGCCCCGCCGACGACCTCGAGGATTTCCTGGGTGATCGCGGCCTGACGGGCACGGTTCATCTGCAACGTGACGCTGTCGATCAGCTCACCCGCGTTCTTCGAGGCGTTCCGCATCGCCGTCATCTGGGCACCCTGGAACGAGGCCGCCGATTCGAGCAGCGCGCGATAGATCAGCGTCTCGACGTAGACCGGGAGCAACCGCGCGAGAATCTCCTCGGGCTCCGGCTCGAAGATGAAGTCGCCGCGCATCGCGTCGTCGCGAGCCTCTTCCTCGTCCGTCTCGAGCACATCGGGTGAGATCGGCAGGATGTCGATGTCCGTGACGCTCTGGGTCAGCGCCGAAACGAACGTGTTGTACACGAGCACGACCCGATCGACCTCGTGGTCGGTGTAGAGCTGTGCAACCCGGTGCGCGATCGCCTGGGCGTCGGCATATGTCGGGCCGTCGGAGAAGCCGACGAACGCGTCGCTCGCGTCACGACCGCGGAAGGTCAACGTCGAGCGACCCTTCTTGCCGACCGGGACGAAACGGACCGTCTTGCCCTCTGCCTGGAGCGCCTTCTCGAGATTGAACGAGCGCCGGATGACCTGGCCGTTGAAGGCGCCGGCGAGGCCGCGGTCTCCGGTCAGTGGAACGATCAGGACGGTTTCGATCGACTCGCGCTGCTGCAAGAGCGGCAGGCTCCGAACCGACGAGGCCGCCCGGCCGACGCCACTGACGAGATCGCTCATCGTGTCGGCATACGGCCGCATCGCCTCGATCCTGACCTGGGCACGACGAAGCTTGGCCGCGGCGACGAGCTCGAGTGCACGCGTAATCTTGCGCGTGCTCGTGACGGACTTGATCCGCCGCTGCAGGTCCTGAACGGTAGCCACTAGCCTATGAGACCCTTCTCCTCGACGATGTCGAAGCCCTCGACGAACTTCGCGAGTGCCTCATCGAGCCTCGCTACCGTCTCTTCGCCGAGATCCTTCGACTCGCGAATCGCCTCGTAGACCCCGCCATCGGAGCGGAGCGTCTCGCGCAGCTCGTCCTGGAATCGCGGCACGAGGCTGACGGGCAGGCGGTCGAGGTAGCCGTTGTTGCCGGCGTAGATCGCGACGACCTGCTCCTCGAAGGGCCACGGCTGGTACTGCGGCTGGTTGAGCGTCGCCACCATGCGGGCTCCCCGGCCGAGCGCCTGCTGCGTGGCCGGGTCGAGCTCCGAACCGAACTGGGCGAAGGCCTCGAGTTCGCGGAACTGGGCCAGGTCGAGGCGCAGGCGGCCGGCGACCTTCTTCATCGCCTTCGTCTGCGCATTACCACCGACGCGGGAGACGGACGTGCCGACGTTGATGGCCGGCTTGACGCCTGAGTAGAAGAGCTCCGAGCCGAGGAAGATCTGGCCGTCCGTGATCGAGATCACGTTCGTCGGGATGTAGGCAGCAATGTCGCCGGCCTGCGTCTCGATGATCGGAAGCGCCGTGAGCGAGCCGCCGCCAAGCGAGTCGTTGAGGCGGCACGCGCGCTCGAGGAGGCGCGAGTGGAGAAAGAAGACGTCACCCGGAAACGCCTCGCGGCCCGGCGGGCGACGCAGCAACAGCGACAGCTGCCGGTAGGAGTCGGCATGCTTGGAGAGGTCGTCGTAGATGACGAGCGCGTGCTTGCCGCCGTAGAGGAAGTACTCGCCCATCGCGGCGCCGGCAAACGGAGCCATCCACTTGACCGGCGCAGCCTCCTGTGCCGGGGCAGAGATGATGATCGTGTAGTCCATCGCACCCTCGTCGCGGAGCTTCTCGTAGACCTGCGCAACCGTCGACGCCTTCTGGCCGACTGCGACGTAGATGCAAACGACGTCGCCGCCCTTCTGGTTGATGATCGTGTCGATCGCGACGGCCGTCTTGCCGGTGCCGCGGTCGCCGATGATCAGCTCGCGCTGGCCACGACCGATCGGAATCATCGCGTCGATCGACTTGAGACCCGTCTGCAGCGGCTGCGTGACGGGCTGCCGCTGGATGACGCCGGGAGCCTTGAACTCGAGGGGGCGCCTCTCGGCGGCCTCGATCGGGCCTTGACCGTCGAGCGGGTTTCCGAGCGGGTCGACGACGCGGCCGAGCATGCCCTCGCCGACCGGAACACTCATCACCTCGCCGGTGCGACGGACGGGCTGGCCCTCCTTGACGAGCTGCCACGCACCGAAGAGCGCAACGCCGACGTTGTCCTCTTCGAGGTTGAAGGCAATGCCGACAACGCCGTGTTCGAACTCGAGCCGCTCGAGCGAGACACAGTTCTCGAGGCCATGGACGCGCGCAATGCCGTCGCCGACCTGCAGCACGGTGCCAACCTCGGAAAGGTCGGTCTCGACGTCGTACTGCTCGATCCGGGTCTTGAGGATCGAGGTGATCTCTTCGGGCCGTAGCTTCACGTTTTCTCCTTCGTTACCTGGTAATGGTGGCTTGATGTGGGTGAGGCCTGCGCACTGGGGGGCGCATGCACCGAGCAGCGTGTTCGACTAGATCAGCGGTAAGGCTGGTGGCCTTGATGCTGATCGAGACGGACGCGATGCGACGCGTGCAGGCGCTCAGCCATGCGTGCGACTCACCCACGTCAACCCACCAACTCGTGGCGGAGACGCTCCAGGCGGCCGCGCACGCTGGCGTCGACGCGCAGCGAGCCGGCCTGCAGGATCATGCCGCCGACCAGCTCGGGGTCGACTCTTCGGGATGCCTCGACGGTGCGGCCGGAGGCCTGCTCGATCTGCGCGACGATCGAGGCGGCCTCGTCGTCAGATAGCTCGAACGCGGTTGTGAGTTCGACCGCAACGCGTCCCTGCGCACGGTCGACGAGCGCCTGCAGCTCATCGCGCATGCCGAGGATCTCGCCGGCCCGACCTTTCTCCGCGACGAGGCGGAGGAAGTTGTGGACGAGCGTGTCGGCCCCTTCGGAGAGCTCCCCGAGGACACCGACCTTGGCAGCGGGCTCGACCTGCGGGTTCGCGAGGAACGCCGTCAGCTCGGGTGACCCCGCAACCGCATCGGCGAACTCGGAGAGATCCCGATGAACGGCCTCGAGGCGACCCTGCTCCTCTGCCGCCTGGAAGAGGGCGCGTGCGTACAGGCGTTCCGCTACTGCCATCGGACTAGTTTCTCCCCCGCTCGAGCGCGGAGAAGTCGAGGCCCTCGATCGCCTCACCGATCAGGCGCCGCTGGTCGTCCGAATCGAGCACCTTACCGACGACGCGCTGCGTCGCCTCCAGGGTGAGATCGGCGACCTCGCTGCGGATCTGGTTGATCGCCCGCGCGGTCTCGGCGTCGATCTGCTTGCGGGTCTCCTCGAGACGTCGCTGACGCTCGACCTCGGCCTCGTCCTTTGCCCGCTGGATCTGGTCGTCGGCGACCTTGCGGGCCTCCGCCAGGATCGTCGCGGACTCCGAGCGGGCCTCGGCCAGAATGGCGCGGTTCTGCTCGAGCAGGTCGCGTGCCTCGTCCCGTGCGTTGTCGGCCTCCTCAACGGCCTCGCGAATGCGATCCCGCCGAGCATCGATGGTCTTCTGGATGGGGCCGAACGCGTACTTCTTGAGGACGAAGAACGTAATCCCGAACGCGATCAGCGTCCAGATCATGAGGCCGGGAACGACCTTGATCAGATCGTTGCTCGATTCGGCTGCGAGGACGTTGAGAGCGCCTACCATCGACTCAGACGAGGACGTATGCGAGAAGGCCACCGATAAGGCCGTAGAACACGACCGCCTCGGTAAGGGCGAAGCCGAGCCACTGGATTCCCTGCAGCTCGCCACGCAACTCGGGCTGACGGGCGACAGCCTGGATCATCGAGCCGAAGATGTTGCCGATGCCGACGCCGGCGCCGAGGGCGCCGAGACCGATACCGAGAGCCAGGGCGATCGC
>JAJAZN010000299.1 GCA_026785685.1 Thermoleophilia bacterium | reverse complement strand
TCCTTCTCGAGTTGCCCGTGGATCTGGCGCGCGAGCTGCCTGTCTCCGCGACGCCCGGTGATCGACTCTCTCGGGCATTCTCGCTGCGGTTGGACGATCTTCCCGGCTCCGGCAGATTCGGCCTCCTCCTAGCGGCCGCGGCGATTCCGCTCGGCGAGACGATCGGTACGCCTGTTCTCGTAGGAATCGCGTCTGCGGCCCTCGCGAGCGTCCACGCCTGGCGCGGCCAGAGCGAGCCCTGCAGGGAGGGCGCGCGAACCGCGATCGCTGCCGCCGTTTCCACTGGCGACCGGTACCAGGAGTCGCTCGCGAATCAATCTCTCGCCCTGCTTGCGCTCGGCGGAGGCGACCCGGACGAGGCGGTCTTCGTCCTCGAGCCGTTCGCCCGGCGGTGGGCCGAGAGCAGCGTTGTCGAGCCCGGTGTCGTTCCCTTCGTTCCCGACCTCATCGAAGCGCACGCCCGGGCCGGAGCAACGGCGGAGGCGCGCGGTTGGCTCGACGCGTTCAGCGCGATCGCGTACAACGCCGGGAGCACATGGGCACTTGCGACCTGTGCGCGGTGCGAGGGGCTGCTTGCAGGAGGCGATGCGTTCGATCTCCACTTCCAGCGCTCGCTCGAGCTGCTCGAGCGCTCACCGTACCGGCTCGAGTTGGCGCGCACGCAGCTCGCGTACGGTGAGTGTCTTCGTCGTGAGGGAAGGCGGCGCGACGCGAGGCCGCATCTCCGGGCGGCCCATGAGGCCTTCGCGGCTGTAGCGGCCGTGCCCTGGTTGGAGCGGGCAGCGACGGAACTCCGCGCGATCTCCGAGACGGTGGAAGGAAGTGGACGGCGTGACGACCGATGAGGATCATCGCCGGTGACCGCCGCGGTTCGAAGATCACTGGCCCCAAGGGAGATACGACACGCCCCACGAGCGATCGCGTCCGCGAGGCCGCCTACAACCTGATCGGCCCGGTCGACGGTGCCGCTGTGCTCGATCTCTTCGCGGGTTCGGGTGCGATGGGCCTCGAAGCGCTCTCGCGAGGAGCGCGCAGGTCCGTCTTCGTCGAGTCCGACCGCGCTGCCTGCCGCGTGATCCACGACAACCTGGAGAAGCTCCGCTTCACGGGTGCACTCGTCCTCCAGAAGGACGTGTTCCAGGCTCTGCAGGAGGAACGCGGCCGGACGTACGACCTCGTTCTCGTCGATCCGCCGTACGGCTCCTGGCCCGATCTCGAGCCGCGCCTCGCCGAGGCGCTCCCGGGGATGCTCGCCCCGGACGGCTTGCTGGTCGTCGAGACGTCCTCGAGGGTCGAGCCCGAGCTGCCGCTCGAGCTCGTCACGAGCCGACGCTACGGCTCCGCGCGCATTACCCTGTTCACGCAATGATCACCGCGATTTACCCAGGTACCTACGACCCGGTCACAAACGGTCACATCGACGTGATCCGTCGGGCCGCTTCGATCTTCGACCGGATCGTCGTCGGCGTCGTCCGCGAACCCCATCACAAGGCGACCATGTTCTCGCTCGACGAACGCGTCTCGTTCCTCGAAGAGGCACTCGCCGTCCTCCCGAACGTCACCGTCGACGTCTTTCACGAGCTCGTTGTCGACTTCGCGCGCAAGCATGAGGCAAAAACGATGGTCAAGGGCCTCCGCGTGATCGCCGACTTCGAGTGGGAAGCGCAGATGAATCACCTCAACCGGCTGCTCGCGCCGGAGATCGAAACGATGTACGTCATGGCAAGTCCGCAGTACAGCTTCATCTCATCGAGCGGCGTGAAGGAGATCGCGTCGTTCGGCGGAAAGGTTGACGAACTCGTGCCCGAGCCCGTGGCGCGCCGCTTCAGGGAGATGTTCCCGAACGGTCGACCCGGCGCCCCTCTGAGTCCACAGGAGTAAGATCCCGTTATGGACGTTCTCGTACTTATCGACAAGCTCGATGATCTCGTACACAACTCGAAGGCCGTGCCCCTCACCGATCAGGTGCGGATCGACCGTGAGGAGATCTACGACATCCTCGACCAGATGCGCGCCACGATCCCCGAGGAGATCAAGCAGGCCCGGTGGATCGTCAAGGAGCGGCAAGAGATGCTCGCCGAGGCAAAGCGCGAATGCGACCGCCTGATCGGCGAAGCGCGCGAGCAGGCAGTCCGCGAGGCCTCGCAGACGGAGATCGTCAAGATCGCCGAGCGACAGGCGCAGGACATCGTCGACGACGCCCGCCGGCAGGCGCGCGAGACGCGGCTCGAGATGGAGGACTGGGCGGATGGCATTCTCTCGACGCTCGAGGTCAACCTCGACAAGTTCCTCGTCGCCGTTCGCCGTGGTCGGGAGCGGCTGCACGAGCGCTCGCAGGAATCGGTGATGTCCGGGATCGGCCCGATCGACCCGATCGGCTCGCCCTCGGACGACGACTCCTACGTTTGATGCTCGATGTGGGGCGAGAGGCACGCGCGGATGCGTCGCCCGCGCGTGGCCGCCGCCTCAGCTAACCCGGATCTATCATCGAGCGCGGGCTTTGCATCTCTGCACGGAAGGCTCGCCCGATGAACGTTCCGGGGTAGGCTGACCCGATGACCACGTACCCTCTCCGCCGCCTGCGGCTTCGGCTCGGCGACGAACATCGCGAAACCGTCTCGATCTCGTTGCAGCCGTTCGAACTCGGGGGCGAGTGCTACCTCCCGGTGCCGGCGCAGGCCGAGGCGACCTTCGAGGTCCAGCGCGCCGTGAGCGGGGACGTGTTTCGGCTCGTCTTCGAGTCGCGTCTCCATGGCCCGTGTATGCGCTGCCTGCAGGATGCCGTCGCCGACGTCAGGGTTGACGCACGCGAGTACCACGAGACCGGCGACGGAGCGCCGGCTGACATGCGTTCCGAGTACGTCGTCGACGGGGAGCTTCAGCTGTCGCAGTGGGCGCGCGATTCGATCGCGACGGCTCTTCCCACCCAGATCGTCTGCCGGCGAGATTGCGCCGGGCTCTGCATGGTCTGTGGCAAGGATCTGAACAACGAGCCGCATACCCACGAGGAGACCGTCTCCGATCCCAGGTGGGCGGCGCTCGAGGCGTTGCGCGACGAATGACGGAGTTGACGCCGCGCGCCAGAATCGTCCTCGTCGACCACGGCAGGCTCGCCCTGATCAAGCGTGTGCGCGACGGCCGGACGTATTACCTCTTCCCGGGAGGTGGGGTGGAGGAGGGCGAGACGCCGCAGGATGCCGCGCGCCGCGAGGCCTTCGAGGAGCTCGGCGTCGAGGTCGAGCTCGGGCCGCTCGTCCACGAGGAGTCGTTCGGGGGCACGATCTTCTTCTACTACGCCGCGTGGATCGTCGGCGGTAGCTTCGGGACGGGGAGCTGGCCCGACCATGCGCTCCTCACCGACCGTGAGCGCGAGAAGAGCGGCACCCACGAGCCGATCTGGATCGCACTCGAGGCGCTCCGCGGCCTGGACATCAGACCGCGCGCCCTCGGCGACCTGCTTGCGATCTGAGACCGACGCGTGATAGCGTCGTTGCGGCGCTCCTGCGCCCTCCGATGACTGACTGAGACCTCACTCACGTTCTCTCGCTGCCCCGCGTTGCACGTACGCGCACGGTTTGCGGCCGTCTCGTTCGGAGGTTCTCATGCGTCTTCAGCTCGTCGATGTCGTCCGCCACCACGGCTCCCACGTCGTGCTCGATGCAATCTCGCTTCAGATTGGCCCGGGGACGAGGCTCGGCGTCGTCGGCCGAAACGGCTCTGGGAAGTCGACCATCCTCCGGATTCTCGCGGGCCTCGAGGAGCCGGATGCCGGCACCGTCGTACGTGATCCGCCAACAGTTACGGTCGGGTATCTCCCGCAGGAGCGCGGCTTCCCGGCCGGTGAGTCAGTGCGGGGCTTCCTTGCGCGCCGAACGGGTGTCGCCGCTGCCGAACGCTCGCTCTCGGACGCCGCGGAAGAGCTGGCACAGGGTGCCGATGCGGCTGATCGTTACACGGTTGCGCTCGACGCCTTTCTCTCGCTCGGCGGGGGTGATCTCGACGTCCGGTCGGCAACGGTGCTGGCCGAGCTCGGGCTTCCGGTGGCGCTCGATCGCCCCGTGGAGCGGCTCTCGGGTGGCGAGTCTGCCCGGCTCGCCCTCGCGGTCGTCCTGCTTTCGCGGTTCGACGTGCTGCTCCTGGACGAGCCGACGAATGATCTCGACTTCGACGGGCTCGAGCGGCTCGAGCGATTTGTCGGGATGTCCGAGTCGGCGCTCGTCGTCGTCTCGCACGACCGTGCCTTCCTCGACGAAACGGTACGCCGGATCGCCGAGATCGAGCCGGGCCGCGGCCGGGTGCGTGAATGGGCCGGCGGCTGGAGCGAATTCGCGGCTGCCCGCGACATCGCGCGTGACGGAGCGTATAGGCAGTTCTCCGAGGCCCAGGATCGGCAACGGCATCTCGCAGCCCTTCTTGCCGAACGTCGCAACGAGGCGCGTGCGGGAGGGGCAATGGCGGATCGGCGCGGAACGCATGCACTGATGACGAAGGTGCGGCAAGCCGAGAGGCTCCTCGAGCGCAACGGAGCGCCCGAGAAGCCCTTCGAACCATGGCAGCTCCAGCTCGCTCTCGTCTCGGGCACGAAAACGACCGGTACCGTGGCGCGGCTGGCCGGCGTTGTCGTCTCGCGTGGGAGCTTCATGCTCGGGCCCCTCGACCTCGATCTCGGTCCTGGAGAGCGACTGGCCGTCACCGGGCGCAACGGAAGTAGCAAGTCAACGCTCATGGCCATTCTCCGCGGCGCCCTTGAGCCGACCCACGGGACGAGGGAGATCGGGCGGAGCGTTGTGCTCGGGACGCTCCTGCAGGAACGTGACGAGCTACGCGACGACATCTCGTTGCTCGCCGCGTTCTGTGGCACGACCGGTCTCGTCGCAGTCGACGCGAGAACCGTGCTCGCGAAGTTCGGATTGGGCGCCGACCACGTCGGGCGCTCCTGGGCGACCCTCTCGCCCGGAGAGCGTACGCGGGCGCAGTTGGCAGAGTTCCAGGCCCGTCAGGTCAACTTGCTCCTGCTCGACGAGCCGACGAACCACCTCGACCTCGAGGCCGTCGAGCAGCTCGAACAAGCGCTCCGCGGGTACGACGGAACGCTCGTCGTCGTCAGCCATGATCGCACCTTCCTCGACGCGATCACCCCGACGCGGGAGTTGTCGCTCCCGTTGTCGCCCTCTCTACCGGAACCCGCCTGAGGCGGGGTCCGGTATACTCGGCGGCCGCTCATGGCAGTCCCCAAGCGAAAGACCTCGAAGGCCCGCCGCGACAAGCGTCGCGCGCAGCACGGCATCTCCGCGCCGAGCGTGAACGTCTGCTCGAACTGCGGCTCGCCGACACGCCCACACCACGCCTGCCCGACGTGCAAGACGTACCGGGGGCGCGACGTGCAGCCGCTCGGAACGCCCGCACCGTAGAGGTCTGGATGCGCGTCCGCGTCGCCGTGGACGCTCTCGGGGGCGATCGTGAACCAGCCGAGATCGTTGCCGGGGCGCTCGCTGCAGCCGCGGATGATGTTCGGCCGATCATCTACGGCCCAGCCGATCTCGACACGCACGGGCTCGAGCATGTCGTCACGCAGGGAATCGTCGAGATGGACGACAAGCCGGCCGACGCCGTGCGCAACAAGCAGGACTCCTCGCTCGTGCGGGCCGTCCGCGCGGTCGGCGACGGTCAAGCAGACGCCATCGTCTCCGCAGGGAACACCGGAGCGGTGCTCGCGGCCAGCCTGCTCCACGTGAGAAGGCTTCCCGGCGTCTTCCGCCCGGGGATCGCCGTCGTGATTCCCACCGATCACGGGCCTTGTGTCCTGATCGATGCAGGCGCGACGGCCGACGCGAAGCCGGAGCACCTCCTCCAGTTCGGCCACATGGGATCGATCTTCGCGCAGGAGGTGCTCGGGATCGAGCGCCCCAGGGTTTCCCTCCTCTCGATCGGCGAGGAGCCGGAGAAAGGCAATCAGTTGACGCTCGAGGCACATGCGCTCCTTGCAGCGAGCTCACTCCGCTTTGCCGGAAACACCGAGGGCCGTACCCTGCTCGAAGGGGAGACCGACGTGATCGTCTGTGACGGGTTCACCGGCAACGTGGCCCTGAAGACGCTCGAGGGCACCGTCCGCAGTCTGCTCATCGCGCTTCGCGCCGAGATCGTCGAGACGGCACGCGGGAAGGTCGGCGGTTTCCTGATCAGGCCCGCCGCTGCTCGTCTCCGGACGCGGCTCGATCCCGAGACAACGGGTGGCGGATACCTGCTCGGGCTTCGCGGCCTCGTCGTGATCGCCCATGGATCGAGCTCCCGGTTCGCCATCGAGAACGCGGTCAGGATGGCCGCACTGGGGATCGACCACGATGTCGTCGGCCGTATGCGTGAAGCTCTTCCGGAGCGCGTGGTAGAGTCGGCGCGCTCATCGAACCCGTCCGGCACAACGAGAGGTTGAAGAACAGTGGCACTGTCCCGTGAAGAAGTATCCGAGCGCGTCAAGGCCGTCCTCACCGAGCAACTCGGTGCAGACGAAGGCGATCTTTCGGAGGAGGCCTCGTTCCAGGAGGACCTCGACGCTGACTCCCTCGATCTCGTCGAGCTGATCATGGAGCTCGAGGATCAGTTCGGAATCAAGATCTCCGACGAGGATGCGCAGAAGATCACGACCGTCGGCCAGGCTGTCGACTACGTCGTCGCGCACCAGTAGCAGCGACCGCTCGGGGGAAGGGCGCGTGCTTGCGCGCCTGATCGAAGCCCTTCCCCCCGAGCGTCGCGATCACGTTTTCACCCACACATCCTGGGCGCCGGATCGCGCCTCTTCGTATGAGCGCCTCGAGTTCCTCGGTGACTCGGTGCTCGAGCTGTCGATCGCGAAGGCGTTGTACGACCGCTTCCCCGATGCGTCCGAGGGGCGCCTGGCAAAGATCCGGGCCCACGTTGTCTCGCGTCACAGCTGCGCCGATGTCGCCAAGGAGCTCGATCTCGGGCGATTCTTGCTCGAGCAGGCACAGGACGTGCCCGAGGCGGAGCTCCAGCGCATCGCACGCAGCCGGAACGTTCTCGCGGCACTCCTCGAGGCTGCGATTGCGGCCGTCTACCTCGAGCACGGATTCGAGCAGGCGGAGATCGCAGTCGTCGACGCTTTCGACTCCCGGATCGAGTTCGCACGCACCGGCCACGTCGACAACAAGACGGAGCTGCAGGAGGCGCTTGCGCGGACCGGGAACCAGGTGCAGTACAGCGTGCTCAACGTCGAGGGGCCGCCGCACGATCGCCGGTTCGTCTGCGTCGCGGTGATCGCCGGCGAGCAGGTCGGAATCGGCACCGCCTCGACGAAGAAGGCTGCGGAGCAGGAAGCGGCGCGTCAGGCGCTCGAGACGATGGGCCGCTGAGAGCCGCTGAGGGCCGCTGAGGGCCGCGGTGGAAGAGCGTACCG
>JAJAZN010000298.1 GCA_026785685.1 Thermoleophilia bacterium | reverse complement strand
CGCCGTAAGTGCCTCGTTCTCATGCACGCGGGGACGACCTTCTCGGTGTTCGTGCCTGACGTGAAGAAGGCCGATCTCGACCCGGTTGGGCTGTTTCTCGTCAACGCGATCGTCGCCGCGCTCGACTCCAAGGCTCTCGCTCACGACGTGTTAGGGAATCTCGACAGCACGAACGTCCAGCTTGCGAGGACGGCAAGCCGTCGCGTGCTCGGGTGCATGAATGAGACCGCGTTGCACGTCGACTACGAGCTCGACCGCTACGGCAGCGTCCTCGACGTCGACGTGATCACGCTCAACAGGCAGCTTCAGCGCATCCGGCACAGCCGCGGCCGGGACTATGGGCGCCCGATCGATCTTGCTACCGAGCGCGTCAGCGATTCGGCGCCGTAGCTGCGCCCCGGCGCCCTCTGCGATCCCGGGGGAGCGTGAGCAGCTCGCCGGGCGTTTGCCACTTCGATCCCGTCCTCCGCCAGCCACACGTACTTGGCACCAGCGAGCCCACGCTCGAGGCTGCGAAGGGCGCGCTGTCGGGGTTTGGGTAGGCGTTGGCGCTGATTGAGTCGATCCTTGTCCGTCCGACGGATCCTGTAGATTGTTCTCTATGGAGACAACGTTCGTCGAGACGGTTTGTGATGGTTTGGCGGCGGGTGTGGCGGCGCACGAGGCGGCGCACGAGGCGGCGACGGCGCAGCGCGTCGAGGAGCTCGCGAGCCTTTCTGCGCATTTGAGTGCTGCGACCGCACGCTGGCTCGAGCTTGTCTGGGAGATGCTCGAGGAGGGCGACAGCAGTGACCTGCAGAGTTTTCTTGCGTGGCGGTGTGGGATTACGGGTCGGGAGGCGCGGGAGTTCTTGCGGGTCGCGGAGGCGTTGCGGGAGCTGCCTCTGCTGCGGGCAGCGTTTGGGCGGGGCGAGTTGACGTTCTCGAAGGTTCGGGCGTTGACTCGGGTCGCGACCGTCTCGTCGGAGGAGGGGTTGCTCGACCTTGCGGGCGCGCTCACGGCATCGCAGCCCGAGCGTGTGCTTCGGGCGTTTCGCCGGGTTGCCGTGGAGGACGCTCGTGATGCGCATGGGCTCGAGTACGTCGACTATTACGTGGACGATGACGGCACTCTGTTTCTGCGGGCGCGGCTTGCTGCGGAGGACGGCGTGCTGCTGATCAGGGCGCTCGAGGCGGCGCGTGAGCGCGTCGTTGAGCGTCGCCCGCGAGGAGCGCGCAGCAGCGGTCGCGAGCGACCCGCTGGATCCGTCGCTGGCGCAGGAACCGTTCGCGGCGCAGGTGCGGGTGCGGGAGCAGTTCGGTGTGTCAACAGGGGCAGTCGGCCAAGCGGGGCGGGAACCGGCTGTTGGAGGTTCGGCTGCTCCTCTACGGCCCGCACGGGTGGAGGCGCTGCTCGATCTCGCCGAGGCGTCGCTCGCCAGCGAGTGCGAGCCCCGCCGCGAGCGAGCACGGATCGTGGTTCATATCGACGCGGCTGCGCTCCGTGCTGATGACGGTGGTCGTTCCGAGCTCGAGGATGGGCCGCTGATCTCTCCCGAGACTGCCCGACGGCTCGGCTGCGACGCCGACGTGGTGGCGCAGGTCGAGCGCGACGGACTCCCGCTGAGTGTCGGTCGCAGCCGCCGCACCGTTCCTGCCTCGCTCCGCAGGCTCCTCGAAGCACGCGACGCTTACACGTGTTGTTTCCCGGGGTGTGAGCGTCGCCGGCATCTGCAGGCGCACCACCGCGAGCACTGGGCCCATGGTGGCGAGACGAGTCTCGAGAACCTCGTGCTGCTCTGCTATCAGCACCATCGTCTCGTGCACGAGGGGGTTACACCGTCGTGGGTGACGCCGAGGCCGGCATTCGCTTCCGCAACCGCCATGGGATCGTCTGGCCCCTCGCGCCACCCAGACCGCCGCCCGGGCGGGTAGACGATCTCCTCGCAGAAAATGCGGCACGGGGACTCTGGATCGATCCCGACACAAACCGAAACAGAAGCTGCGGAAAGTTCGACCTCCAACGCGCAGTCGCAGCAATCACGAACGTTGCTGCCTAGGCGCAGACAGGCGGAATTGAGTGCCTACAGTGCGAAGATCCGGTGATGGTTGATGCCGTCTATTCCGCATCCGGCTCGTCAGACTCGAGGCGCTGCAGGCGCCAGTCGATCGACGTAGCCATGCGCTCGAGGCGGTTCATCAGCTTCTCGTTGTCGGCGTGCGACGCCGACTCCCCCTCCTCCACGCGCTGCAGCAGTGAGCCGAGGTCGCCGGGGATCGGAGACGCCGCACCTGCAGCCTGCGGTGCCGATGCGTTCTGCTGTGACTCGGCGAGGTCATGCACGAGCACCGTGAGCTCCTGGAGTCGCTCCTCGACACCGCGGCCCGGTGCGAGATCGGCGATCGCGCGGTCGTGCTCGCCGAGGTGAAGGCCGATGCGCTCGAGTATGAGACGGAACCGCTCGAGCTCCAAGACCAGTTCCGAGTCGTCGTTGCTCGCTACCGGTTCGACGGCAGGGGCATTCTCGAGTGCTGAAAGTAGCTCGGCCAGGGCAGCGACCGCTTCGAGCACCTCCGATGTGTCGTCTCCGACGGGCGCCTGAGTCGTGGTGAGGTCGTGCCGGATGCGATCCATGGCGACGGCAAGGACGTTGATGGTGTCGAGATCGCCGACGCGCGACGTCTCCAGCTCGTCGAGACGGCGTACAAGGAGTCCATCCTCGGTCGGGGTTCGTGACAGACTCTCGATCCGCGCCTCGATCTCGGCGAGGCGGTTCGTGTAGTCCGGACGATCGTCATTCTGGGCAAGCGACGCGATCTCGGCCCGTAGCCCCTCGATCGCGTTCGCGAGCGCCTCGTCTTGCGCCCGGGCGAGAGCGTCAAGTTGGGTCTCGAACGGGTTGAGCCGCTCGGCGCTCGCTTCGTCGGGTCGGACAGACGCCCCGACGTATGCGATCCCCCGGCGGAGCACTTCGAGCGTCCGAGCGAGATCGTCGATGCGCCCGTCGACGGCCGCATCGTCATGACGACTCAGCACGGCCGTGCTGTCTTCGCCGTCCGACGTCGTGCGCTCGAGCCGGGCATCG
>JAJAZN010000297.1 GCA_026785685.1 Thermoleophilia bacterium | reverse complement strand
GTGTATCTGGGGGGGGGGTTTTCATGGGGCGGTCGCCCCCGACGACCCCTCGGGGGGGGGGCGTGGGGGGGGCGCGCGCGCCCACGACCGGAGCGATGCTGCCGAAGCAGCTGCGCGTCTGGCTGCCTCGTATCCGACGGCGCTCGAGGTCTTCCGGGCGTCGCGCAGCGGCCGGAACCTGATCAACCATGGCCCGGAGTTGGAAGCTGACATCCCGTACTGCACCCGTGAGAGCGTTCTCGACGTCGTTCCCCGCCTCACGGCGATGCAGGGTATTGCTGCTGAGATTCGCGCCTAGAGGCTTTACGAGTGCGCGCTGCAGTCGTCCTCTTCACGCGTGATCTTCGCGTTCACGACAATCCCGCACTCGCGCGGGCTGTCGCGGAGGCGGAGACGGTTCTGCCGCTCTTCGTGCTCGATGAGGGAATAGGGCGGACGCGGTACGGCGCGGCGGCAAACCGTCGCGCATTTCTTCTGGAGGCGCTTGCAGATCTCGACACGTCACTGCGATCGCGCGGCGCGGCGCTCGACGTTCGCGTCGGCGACGTCGTAGCGGAGACGGTGCGCGCGGCACGCGAGGTGGGGGCGACGACCGTCTTCGCGAGCGCAGACGTCAGTCCGTATGCGGTCGAACGCGAGAGACGACTTGCCGAGTCGCTCGATCTGCGCCTCGTCGACGGCACGTTCGTGGTGCCCGCCGGCGAGGTGACGCCGACGGGGAACGACTACTATCAGGTCTTCTCTCCGTACCACCGCGCCTGGTCGCAGGTGCCGTTCGGGCAGCCCGAGGCGACCCCGACCGTGATTCGCATTCCGGCAGGAGCAGAGCCCGGGGCGGCGCCCACAGGTGCATTCGTCTCGCCGGTGCCGGGCGGCGAGAGCGCAGGAGTGGCGCGAGCGGGGGCATGGCTGCGAGCACATCTCGACGGCTATGGCTCGGGCGGCCATGACGCCGTCGCCGCGGATGCGACATCGCGACTCTCTCCGTACCTGCACTTCGGCTGCGTCTCGGCGCGCGCTCTCGCCGTGCGTGCGCAGGAGCGCGGCGGTGAGGCGTTCGTCCGTCAGCTCTGCTGGCGGGACTTCTACGCACAGATCCTCTTCTCACAGCCTCGTACCCAGGTCGATGACATGCGGCCACGAGGCGATCGCTGGCTCGACGATCCGGAAGGGCTCGCTGCGTGGAAGGAGGGGATGACCGGCTACCCGCTCGTCGATGCCGGGATGCGGCAGTTGCGCGCCGAGGGGTGGATGCACAACCGGGCCAGGATGGTTGCCGCATCGTTCCTCGTCAAGGATCTCGGGATCGACTGGCGCGAGGGCGCGCGCCACTTCTTCGACCTGCTGCTCGACGGCGACGTGGCGCAGAACATCGGCAACTGGCAGTGGGTTGCCGGTACGGGCGTCGACACGCGCCCGAACCGCATCTACAACCCGACGGCGCAGCTGAAGAAGCTCGACCCTGACGGGGAGTACATCAGGCGCTACGTGCCAGAGCTCGCCGACGTTCCGTCGCGGGCGATCGCGGAGCCGGGGCTGCTGGCGCCGTCGTATCCGAGCCCGATCGTCGACCATGCGACTGCGGTGGAAGCCTTCCGTCGCCGGCGCGGGCTCGACTAGCCTGACGGCATGGCACTCGATGACGAGGAGCGTCGCCGCCGCGCCACGTCGTTTGCCGACGTGGCTGGTGCATACGAGCGCTTCCGCCCGGGGTATCCCGACGATGCGGTGCGCTGGCTCGTGGGTTCCGAGCCGCTCGACGTCGTCGACCTCGGTGCGGAACCGGCAAGCTGACGCGATCGCTCGTCGTGCTCGGGCATCGTGTGACAGCGGTCGAGCCGTTGCCCGAGATGATCGCTCACCTCCGCGACGCCGTCCCGGGAGTGACCGCCGTGGAGGGTGGGGCAGAGGCGATGTCGCTGGTGGATGAGAGCGCAGACGTCGTCGTGGCAGCCCAGGCGTTCCACTGGTTCGACCGCGGCCCGGCATTGCGCGAGATCGCTCGGGTGTTGCGGCCCGGCGGGCACATCGCGCTCGTCTGGAACACCCGCGACGAGCGTGAGCCCTGGGTTGCTCAGCTGAGCAAGGAGGCACTCACGAGCGAGGGGTTCGTCGAGCGTGACGCAGTGCTTTCGTGCCCGGCAGTTGGAGGCGTGACGGCGAGAGCGTCGGTCGTCATGCTGCGTGCGGTCGAGCACGGTGATCAGAGGGAGCGCTCCTCCACGAGCTCGTACAGCTTCCCGTCGGGTGCGCGGAAGTGGGTGTAGCGCCAGCGGACGTTCTCGTTGATCCCGTCCGTCTCGACGCCGGCGGCATGGAGCCCGGCGGCAGCAGCGTCGACGTCGTCCACGAGGAGCCCGATCGTGCGCTCGGCAGCGCTGCCCTCCTCGTACGGTTGGGCCACTGCGAAAACGTCGCCGTTCGTGGCTGTGAAGAGCGTCGCACCGACGCCGTCGACCGTGATCGGGCGGAGGCCGAGAACGTCCCGGAGGAATGAGCTCATCTCCTCGTACGCATCCGTGTGGCTGCCGACGAAGCCAATTCCGCGTATCTCCACCGTTTCTCCCTTGTCCGTTTCGGTCATCTTGACAGACGAACATATGTTCGTGTAGAACTACGGATTCAGTGATCGCCTGTCTCCTCATCCCCGGATTTGCGCTGCGGGCCGCGCTGCGCTCCCGGCCCAGGCTCGCGCTCGTACCGGCAGCGCTCGCGCCGGAACCGGGGAAGGAGGCGCTCCTCGGGCCTATCACTGCAGCGGCCGAGGCTGCCGGCGTGCAGGCGGGCATGCGGATGGGAGAGGCGCTCGCAACCTGTCCCGAGCTCGTGTTGATCGAGCAGGATCCGGCTGCGGTCGAGCAGGAGTGGGAGGGGGTGCTGCGCCAGCTCGAGGGCGCAGGTTTCGCCGTCGAGTCCACCGAGCCGGGACTCGTCACGTTCCAGACCGACGGTGTCGAGCGGCTCTACGGTGGTGTCGAGGCGGCGCTTGCGAAGGCACTTGCCGCTGCTGGTTCTGCCTGGGATCCGCGCGCAGGTGTGGGGGCACGGCGCTTCGTCGCACTTGCGGCGGCGAGCGTGGCCCGTCCTGGACAGGCAGTGATCGTCGAGGGGAAGGAGGAGCAGGGCTTCCTGGAGCCGCTCCCCCTCTCGCTCTTGCCGCTTCCGTCGAACCGGTACGCCGAGCTCGAAGGGCTCGGGGTGCGTCGGCTCGGCGAGCTGGCGTCGCTTCCCGGCGGCGCTGTCGAGGAGCGGCTGGGGCCGGAGGGGAAGCGGGCGTGGAGCCTCGCAGGCGGGGAGCGTCAGCATGCGCAACCCCGTGTGCGTGGGCGATCGCCTGCGGCAGAGCTGGCAGAAGCCCTCTCCTTCCCCGAGGCGGTCGCGAACGAGCTGACGTTGCGGCGGGCATTCGGCGCGCTGCTCGACCGGCTGCTCGCACGGCCGGAGCGGGCGGGGCGGCCACTGCGCAAGGTGGCGGTGTCGGCCCGGCTCGTGGGCGGGGGCTCCTGGCGACGGGCGACGACCTTGCGCGAGGCGACCGCGGAACGTGGCCGATTGCGGGCGGCGCTCGGTCCCAAGCTGCTCGAGATCCCGGGGCCGGTACTGGAACTGCGGCTGGAGGCGGTCGAGCTCGCCGATCACGTCGGTCACCAGCTTGCGCTCGTTCCTCCGGAGGGGGAGGAGATGGACGGACGTCTGCGCGAGGGGCTGCGACAGGTGCGGGCAAGCACCGGATCCGGTTCGGTGTGCGCCGTCGTGGAGGTGGCGCCGTGGTCGCGTATTCCGGAAGCGCGCGCACTCGTCGTACCCCGCGACATGTGACACGCGGTGGCTGGCTTCAACCGGCCACCGAGGTTCGGTTGGGTGCGCCGCCTGCGTGTTTGTGTTCCGGTGATCGTCTGTGAGCGCCGTCGGCGGCTCCTGGGCCAGCCGTCCGCATGCGCTGTCGCGCGCGATTGCGGGGCGTCTGAACACGCCTCGTCCGGCGCTCGTCGAGAACGGCGTCGATGGAACTCCTTGCATCGTCAATCGCCAGCAGGTCGCCTTCGTGCGTGAGGAGTGGCGCGTCGTCGACCGCTGGTGGACGGAGGAGCCGATCGACCGGCGCTACTACGAGGTTGTGCTCGAGTCGGGCGAGAACGTGTGCGTCTACCGCGATCGGGAGCGTGGCTGCTGGTTCACGCAGAGGGGATGACACAAAGTGGTCATTCCCTCTGTAGGGGCGAGGCGCCGCCGAGCCACAGGCGAGGCAAGCCTCGCCCACCAGCGACGTGCGTGCGTGACTTCGTGCGTGGGGAAGAGGCGGGGTTCCCCGGCGAGGTACATCTCACACCTCGAGCGCCTCCGGCGGCACCGATCCTCGTAGCGTTCGCGCGGATTCAGCGTGCTACCTACCAGCAGCCGGGAAGAGCCGGAGACGTCTCCCCCTCAGGCTCGGATCGACTGCTCCACGAGGTCGATCCAACGCTTGCTTTGCGTCGCGGGCCCGTGCACCCACTCCTTCATCACCCGGCCCATGCCGGGGTCGAACAGCGCGACGTCCGGAAGGGCGAGCGCCGCCTCTCGTTGCGTCACATCCGTGAGCTTCACGGTGATCCCGCCGTCCTTCCAGGAGCCGGCGAGCACCTTGCCGGTGTCGCGCTTGAGGCAGGGCATCCCGAACATCGACGCCACGGAATCTCGGGATGACGGCCGGTGATCTCGGTGACGAGCGCGTCCCGGTCCATGTGCAGGAAGCATGACGTACGTCGAGCTCCATTGCCACTCGTCGTACTCGTTCCTCGACGGCGCCTCTCTCCCCGAGGAGCTGGCCGCCCGCGCGGCCGAGCTCGGCTATCCGGCGCTCGCTCTCACCGACCACGACGGCGTCTACGGTTCGCTCGAGTTTGCTCATGCTGCAAAGGCTCTCGGTGTGCGACCGATCACCGGGGCAGAGGTGACGCTCACCGACGGCTCGCACGTAACGCTGCTCGTCGAGACCAGTCGGGGCTACGCGAACCTGTGTCGCATCCTCACCGAGGCGCACGCGGGTACCCGACGAGAAGGACGTGAGGATCGTGAGCCGCTTGCCCCATCAGTGGGCCAGAGGTTCGTCGAGGAGCACACCGAGGGCCTCATCTGTCTCTCGGGCTGCGCACGTGCGGGTCTTGCCATGCGCCAACCGAATGCGGCTGCCGGCCTCCAGCGCGCGTTCGGTCCTGAGAACTTCCTCGTCGAGCTCCAGCGGCCGTATGAGCGCGGCGACGTCCGCCGCAACACCGCTCTCTGCGATCTCGCCGAGCATCTCGGCGTCGACACGGTCGCCACCGGCAACGTCCACGCCCACGCACCCAGGCGCACGCTGCTTCAGGACACGCTCGTCGCAATTCGCTGTCGTACGTCCCTGGACGGCTGCGAGCAGGAGCGGCGTGGCAATCGCGAGAGCTTTCTGCGGGATCCCGCAGAGGTTGCCGAGCGATTCGCGTGCATCGATCCTGCGGCAGCGTCCCGTACCGTCGAGGTCGCCGAACGCCTGCAGTTCGACCTCACCCAGGAGCTCGGCTACCGCTACCCCGACTTCTCGGGCGGCGAGGAGCCGGCGATCCGGCAGCTCGCGGAGATCTGCAACGACGCGTTCGCCGACCGCTACCCACCAAGCGACCAGAAGCTGCTCCAACGAGCGCGTCTCCGCCTGGAGAAGGAGATCGAGCTCATCGATGAGCTCGGGCTTGCCGGCTTCTTCCTTCTCCACTGGGAGGTGCTCGAGCTGGCGCGGGAGTGCGCCCTCCAGGTGCGAGGGCGCGGCTCGCCTCGTCGCTTCCTGCCGCCCGGTCGAGGACGCGGCAGCTCTGTCGGCTCGATCGTCTGTTACCTCACCGGACTTTCGCACGTCGATCCTGTTGCCAACGAGCTCTCGCTCGGGCGCTTTCTCAACCGTGAGCTGGCATCGGTCCCGGACATCGACCTCGACTTCCCACGCGACATCCGCGAAAAGCTCATCGTCGCCGTCACGAAGCGATACGGCAACGAGCACGCCGCGCTCGTCGCGAGCTTTGCCACCTATCGCTCGCGCGGTGCAATCCGTGATGTGGGCAAGGCCCTCGGCCTGCCGCAGGCAGAGCTCGAGCGGCTCGCCCGGCTGACCGACGGCTGGGACGCCTCACGCATCGCCGAGGAGGTGGCGGGGCTCCCGGACGCCGAGCGCAAGCTCGTCTCGAAGCGGTGGCGGGCGTTCCAGTTCCTCACGACCGAGATCGCCGGCATTCCGCGACACATCTCCCAGCATCCGGGCGGCATGGTCATCTCGACTCGGCCGCTGATCGATCTCGTGCCGGTGCAACCCGCGGCGATGGCCGGCCGCCAGCTCTGCCAGTGGGACAAGGACTCCTGCGCCGATGCAGGCTTCCTCAAGATCGACTTGCTCGGGCTGGGGATGCTCTCCGCCGTCGAGGAGTGTGTCGAGAGCATCGCCGAGGCATACGGCTCGCCGATCGACCTCTCGCGCATCCCACTCGACGACAGGGCGGTGTTCGCCGAGATCCAGAAGGCGGACACGGTCGGCACCTTCCAGATCGAAAGCCGCGCCCAGATGCAGAGCCTCCTGCGTACGAAGCCCGAGACGATCGACGATCTCACCGTGCAGGTCGCGCTCGTGCGACCCGGTCCGATCCAGGGCAAGGCCGTTCACCCGTACATCGAGAACCGCCGTCGGTTGCGCGAGGATCCGTCATTCGTCTATCCGGTCGACCACGAGGCTTTGCGCGAGCCGCTCCGCTCGACGCTTGGCGTTGTGGTCTTCCAGGATCAGGTGCTCGACGTGGCCATCGCGCTCGCGGGCTTCACGGTCGGGGAAGCCGAGGGGTTGCGTCGCGCGATGAGTCGCAAGCGCAGCAGAGCGGCGCTCGAATCTCACCGGGTGCGGTTCATCGAGGGTGCGGTACGTAACGGCGTCGCCGAGAAGGTTGCGGATCTCGTCTACGACAAGCTCGTCGGCTTCTCGGGCTTCGGCTTCCCGAAGTCACACGCCGCTGCATTCGGACTGCTCGCCTATCAGTCGCAGTGGCTGCGCCATCACTATCCGGCCGAGTTCCTCTGCTCGTTGCTGAACGCCCAGCCAATGGGCTTCTACCCGCCGGCCAGTCTCGTTCGCGACGCCCAGCGGCGCGGGGTGGAGGTGCACTCCCCCGACGTGAACCTGAGCGAGTCTCTCTGCTCGCTCGCGCCCACCGACGAGCAGTATGTTGCCTCGGTGCAGGCTCCCCAGGCGGTGCGGATCGGTCTCGCGTACGTCCAGTCGGTAGGCAAGGACGACGCCTCGGCACTCGTGGCAGAACGGGTCGCGAACGGTCCTTACCGGGACGTCGGAGATCTGGCGC
>JAJAZN010000296.1 GCA_026785685.1 Thermoleophilia bacterium | reverse complement strand
GCGCGCGCTGCCGGTCTCGAGCCCTGGGGGCCCCCGCTGGGGTTCCGGTTGTGGGGCCTCTCGGTTCGGGCCATGGGGGGCACGGAGGCAACCGTGGCGAGACTGGAGACCCGCCTCGCCGCATCGCCCGACGATCTGGAGGCCCTCGCGACGCTTGGGCTCGCCTACCAGGTGCGCTGGCGGGAGACGGGAGACGCCTCGTATCTCCCTCGATCGCGGAGCGCGCTCATGGCTGCTCTCGCCACCCGCCGAAACGATCCGACCGCGACACTCGGCCTCGGCAACCTGGCCCTGATTCGCCATGATTTTTCGGGAGCGCTCGTCATCGGTGAGAAGGCTCGAAGGCTCGCGCCCTACTCAGCCCGGCCGCTCGGGGTCATCGGTGACGCCGAGATCGAGCTGGGTCGATATCCCCGCGCGTTCAAGAGTTTCGAGCGGATGGTGTCAATGAAGCCAAACCTCGCGTCGTACGCTCGGATCGCCTATGCACGTGAGCTGAGCGGCGACACCGTGGGAGCGCTCGGTGCCATGAATCTCGCCCTCGACGCATCCGGCGGGCAGCCCGAGGCGACCGCCTGGGTCGAAGTGGAGCTCGGCAAGCTCGAGTTCGGCCGCGGCCGGCTTGCCGCGGCCGACAGGCACTTCCGCGCGGCTCTCTCCATCGTTCCCGGCTATGTCTACGGACTCGAGCAGCGGGCCAGGATCGAGGCAGCCCGCGGTCGTCCCGGGCGCGCCATCGAGCTCGCGCGTCGAGCCTCCGATGCCATTCCGTTGGCGCAGTTCGTGGGCCTTCTTGGCGATCTCCTCGAGGGCCAGGGCCGAACGGCGGAGGCGATGCGTCAGCAGGCGACGGTCGCGGCGATCGATCGGCTGCTCGTCGCTGGTGGCGTGAGCGTCGATCTCGAGTCCGCCGTGTACCGCGCAGATCATCTGATCAGACCGGCCAGGAACGTCGAGCTCGCGCGCAAGGCGCGGGCCGGCCGGCCGTCGATCTACGGTGACGACGCTCTCGCTTGGGCACTAGCGCGGGCCGGCCGTTGCGGGGAGGCGGTGACCTGGTCGGAGCGGTCGCTGCGGCTCGGGACGCGCGATGCGCTGCTCTGGTTCCACCGGGGCTACGCCGCAGGCTGTGCCGGCGACAAGGTCGGCATGAAGGAGTGGTACGCAAAGGCGATTGCGCTCAACCCCAACTTTTCGGTTCGGTTCGCTCCCCTCGCTCGGAAGGCACTCGCATGAAGCGTCTCGCTGTCCTGCTCGCGACTGCGGTTGCATGCGCCGTCGCTCTGCTCTCCCCGGCGCCTGCCTCGGCGCATCCGCTCGGTAACTTCACCGTCAATCACTTCGCGGGGATTGATCTCGCGGGTGACACGGTCTACGTCCGGTTTGCACTCGATCTCGCCGAGATTCCGACGTTCCAGGAGGGCGCGTCGGTTCGGCGCCCTGGGTACGCCGCCTCCCTGGCGAAGCAACTCGAGCTGACGGTCGACGGCAGGCGCGTACCGCTCACGGTCGTGGCGCACCGGACATCCGAGCGTCCCGGCGCGGGTGGACTCAAGACGATGCGCTTCGATGCGATCTACCGGGCGCCCGCCAGTGGTTCACGCCTCTCGTTCACCGATACGTCCTTCGCGAGCAGGATCGGTTGGCGAGAGATCACGATCAGCGCGCGCGAGGGTGCTCGCGTCGAGACAGCGTCGGTCGACGGGGCGAGCCGTTCCGACGAGCTCCGCGCCTATCCGAAGGATCTTCTGCGCTCGCCGCTTGACGTACGGAGCGCGACGGCTGACTTTACGCCGGGTACGGCGGGAGCGGCGCCGCCGGTGATCGGCGAGAAGCCTGCCGTACAACACTCCTCGGGAGGCTTCGAGTCGTTGATCGAGCGCGGTGACCTCTCGCTTGGAGTGATTCTGGTCAGCCTCCTGATCGCGGCTTTCTGGGGCTCGGTTCACGCGCTGACCCCCGGTCACGGGAAGGCGCTCGTCGCGGGCTATCTCGTGGGAACGAAGGGAAAGCCGCGGCACGCGTTTCTCCTCGGGGCGACGGTGACGGTGACCCACACGTTCGGTGTCTTCGCGCTCGGTCTCGTGACGCTCCTGCTCTCTCAGTTCATCGTCCCGGATCAGCTCTACCCGTGGCTGACGCTCGCCTCCGGGCTGCTCGTCGTCCTCGTCGGCTTCGGCGTGCTCCGCTCGCGGGTCCGAACCGGAGGCTGGGCCGACCATGACCACGGCGACGGGACGCACCCACACGGCTCTCACGGGCACGGTCACGACGATCACGACGATCACGGTGAGCATCACCACCACCACGATCACGCACATGGTCACGACCACGCGCACTCGCAGGACCACGCAGCGCACCCGCACGATCATGTTGCGTCGAGCGACGACTCCTTCACCTCACGAGGCATCCTCGGCGTCGGTATCGCCGCAGGCCTCCTTCCGTGCCCGTCGGCCCTCGTTGTGCTCCTGTCGGCGATCGCCGTGCACCGGGTCGGCTTCGGCTTTGCTCTGATCGCCGCATTCAGCCTCGGCCTTGCTGCGACGATCACGTGCATCGGGCTCATCGCCGTCCTTGCGCGGCGCGCCTTCAGCCGCGTCTCGTTCGAGGGACGGTTCGTCCGCGCACTCCCGGCCCTGAGCGCGCTCGTGATCGTCGGCGTCGGCGTTGCACTGACGATCAAGGCCCTTCCGGGCGTCATCTGAACCGATCGGGAAAGGCGGGCGAACAACCATCATGTTTGGACTCGACGACGCGATTGCAGGTCTCTCGAACGGCGCTTCGGGCGGGGTGGTGATCCTCGTCGCGGTCCTGCTGGGCCTCCGCCACGCGACCGATCCGGATCACATCGCGGCCGTCACGACACTGGTTGCCTCGGGGAGTGAGCGCGCGAGCCGTGCGTCGGCGCGGCTCGGCGCGTTCTGGGGCCTCGGCCACGCTCTGACGCTCGTGCTGTTCGGCCTTCCGATCCTCCGTTTCCAGCAGTATCTCCCGGAGCGGGTCCAGCAGGACGCCGAGACGGCGGTCGCGGCGCTGATCGTGTTCCTGGCACTTCGCCTGCTCGTCCGTTGGCGCCATGGCTACTTCAATCTCCATGCCCACGTCCACGAGGACGAGCATCATCATCACTCCGTGCGAACGCCGGCCGGGGCGTTCGGAATCGGGCTCGTCCACGGCATCGGCGGCAGCGCCGGCGTTGGCGTGCTCATTCTCGCCGCGATCCCGTCGACCACCGTCGCATGCATCGCGCTGATCGTGCTTGCCGTCTTCACCGCCGTGTCGATGACCCTCGTCACGACCGGCTTCGGGATCACGCTCTCCTCCGACCGCGTCGCCGGCTCGTTCAACGGCGTCGCGCCCGTGATCGGCGTCATGAGCCTCGCCTTCGGCGCCTGGTACGCGATGGCTGCCTGGGGTCTCGTCGTCTACCCGCTGTAGGCTCTGGCGGTGGAGACGCCGCTGACCCTCACCGACGCCGAGGCCCTTGCCGTCGAGCAGCTCGACCCCGACTGGGCGGAGTACTTCCGCGGTGGCTCCGGCCGGGAGCAGACGCTCACCGAGAATACGGCGGCGTTCGCGCGGTGGCGGCTCCGCCAGCGCATCCTCTGCGGCATCGAGACGACGTCCACAGAGACGACCGTCCTCGGCTGTCGCGTTCGCTCGCCGGTCGTCGTGGCGCCGGTTGCCTACCAGCAGATGGCCCACGCCGATGCCGAGGTCGGGATGGCTCGCGCAGCCGCTGCTTCAGGATCTGCGCTCTGCCTCTCCACGTTCTCCAATGCGAGCGTCGCCGAGGTCGCGGCGGCGGCGCCGGACGGCGTGCGGTTCCTCCAGGTGTACGTGTTCCGAGACCACGGCGTCACGGACGAGCTGATCGCCCAGGCGATCGATGCGGGATTCTCTGCCATCTTCCTCACGGTCGACCTTCCGGTCGTCGGAGCACGCGATCGTGAACGGCGGATCCACTGGACGTTTCCGGAGGAGACGATTCCTTCTGTGCGCTACGCGCTCGAGCGCGGGGTGGAGGGAGAGGGAATGGAGATCGTCGACCCGGCGCTCGACTGGCCGTATCTTGCACGCCTTGCCTCCTCCGTCACGGTTCCGGTCGTCGTCAAGGGCGTGCTCGAGCCCACGGACGCCGTCCTCGCGGCCGAACACGGCGCCGCGGGCGTCGTCGTCTCGAATCACGGAGGACGCCAGCTCGACGGAGTGATGCCGACGATCGAGGCGCTGCCCGCCATCGTCGAGGCGGCCGGTGACCGGCTCGAGATCCTGCTCGACAGTGGGATCCGCCGCGGCACGGACGTCGCGACGGCGCTCGCGCTCGGCGCCGATGCGGTGCTTGCCGGTCGCCAGCCGCTCTGGGGGCTCGCCGCGCGCGGTGAGGACGGTGCGCGGCAGGTGCTCGAGCTCCTGCGCGAGGAGCTCGCCGTTGCCCTGCACCTCACGGGCTGCCGATCGGTGGAGGAGCTCACGGCGGAGCACGTCGCCCGCGCGACTCGTCCGTAGAATCACCGCCTGTGAGCGACATCTCCCTCCTCGCGCGCAACCACGTCGAGCTGCTGCCGGCGGGCGGCCTCGAAGCCAAGTTGAAGCTCGGGCGACCACTCCGCGTCAAGCTCGGCATCGACGTCACGTCTCCCGATATTCACGTCGGGCGTGGAATCCCCCTGCAGCGGATGCGCGCGTTCCAGGACGCGGGACACATCGGCGTCCTCATCGTCGGTGACTACACGACCCGGATCGGTGATCCGTCCGGGCGCTCCGCAGAGCGCCCGATTCTCTCGGACGCTGAGATCGACGCGAGCGCGAAGCTCTACGTCGACCAGGCGATGCAGATCCTCGATCCCGCCCGCACCGAGATCCGATTCAACGGGGAGTGGCTCTCGAAGCTCTCGTTCGCCGATGTCGTGCGGCTGACGCGGACACTGACGGTCGCGCAACTCCTCGAGCGCGACGACTTCTCGAAGCGCATTGCCGCCGGACATCCGGTTTCGGTCTCCGAGCTCCTCTATCCGCTCATGCAGGCCTACGACTCGGTCGCGATCGAAGCCGATGTCGAGCTCGGCGGCACCGATCAGCTCTACAACTTGCTCGCCGGTCGCACCGTGATGGAGGCGTACGGTCTCGAGCCGCAGGTCGTGCTGACGACGCCACTCCTCGTCTCCTTCGACGGGTCGAAGATGAGCTCCTCGATCGGCAACAACATTCCGCTCGCGGCCGCCCGCGAGGAGCAGTTCGGTCGCACGATGCGAATTCCCGACACGATGCTCGAGGACTGGTACCGCCTCGTCGTCGAGGGGCCTGTCCCGGCAGGCGAGGCGATGGACGCCAAGCTCGCGCTCGCGCGGTTCATCGTCGCGCGGTCGCACGGCGCCGAGGCCGCTGTCGAAGCCGAGGCGCATTTCACGCGCGTCGTGCGCGAGGGCGGTGCGCCCGAGGACGTCCCGCAGGGAGTTCTCCCCGACGGCGACCCGATCCATCTCCCGGCGCTCCTTGCTGCTGCGTTCGGGCTCTCGACGAGCGACGCGCGGCGGATGATCGGCCAGGGTGGAGTGAAGGTGGACGGCACCGCGGTCAGCTCTCTCGACGTGCCTCGCGCCGAGCTGGACGGAGCCCTTGTGCAGGCCGGGAAACGGCGATTCGTGCAGTACCCGCCTTCGAGTTGACACAGATGGTGTGGATCCTGCTACTATCGACAAGCCGCCCGTGAGGGAGGCAGCAGAAACGCCCTGTCATTCGACACCGGAGCGGCCTTCGAGCGAATCGGATACGACCTGTACCGAATCACCCGTAGGCCTCTGGCGCGAGTCGGAGGTCTTTTTGTTGCCCGACTCGACCGGCATCGATCTTTGAAAACTCAACAGCGTACGGAAAACGACGAGGCCCCTCGTCCTCGCTTCGGCGTGGGAGAGGGGTTACACCGTCCGCCCGTTCTATTGGGTGAGACGGTTTTCCCGTCGATGCCGTGCGGAAGCGTGATGCACTGTCCTCGGACAGACTCACGGTGAAGCGCGGATAGACATTTGAGCTCAAGCTCTAGGGAAGACAATAGTTTGTCGGCCATGTCATCTGGGAGGTTCGCCTCTTCAGTTGCATGTCTGCCGGCGACAAGTTCTTCACGGAGAGTTTGATCCTGGCTCAGGACGAACGCTGGCGGCGCGCTTAACACATGCAAGTCGAGCGAGAACCAGGACTTCGGTTCTGGGGACAGCGGCGAACGGGTGAGTAACACGTGGGTAATCTGCCCTCGATTCTGGGATAGCCCGGGGAAACTCGGATTAATACCGGATAGCCTTTCAAGCTTTCGGGCGTGAAAGAAAAGGTAGCTTCGGCCTCCGATCGAGGATGAGCCCGCGGTGGATTAGCTTGTTGGCGGGGTAATGGCCCACCAAGGCGACTATCCATAGCTGGTCTGAGAGGACTATCAGCCACACTGGGACTGAGACACGGCCCAGACTCCTACGGGAGGCAGCAGTGGGGAATCT
>JAJAZN010000295.1 GCA_026785685.1 Thermoleophilia bacterium | reverse complement strand
CCCCCCCCCCCCCACCACCATGTTGATTCAGTAGTGCGGCGTCTCATAACGATGCTGTTTCCTGTCGAACGTTATGAGACGCCGCACTAGACGAGCCTGCGGCGCTCGCGCTGACTCATCGTCGGCAGGCGCACGTTCCAGGCGAGTCCAAGCTTCTCGAGCGATCGGATCGTCAGCCACGCGATATCGAGCTGCAGCCGGTCGAGCCCGTGGCGGGCGGAGGCCGGGAACGCGTGGTGGTTGTTGTGCCAGCCTTCGCCAAACGTGAGCGCGGCAACGACCCAGTTGTTGCGGCTCTCGTCGCGCGAGCGGTAGCTTCGCCGCCCGAACATATGGCAGATCGAGTTGACCGAGAACGTCGCATGCTGATACGCAAAGATCCTGATCAGCCCGCCCCAGATGAGGACCTCGAGGCCGAGCTTCCAGCTGGCACCGCCGACGGCATACCCGATTGCGAAGGGGATCGCGAACGTGAGGACGACCCACACGAAGTACATGCGATCGATGCGCCGGATCAACGTGTCGTCGTAGAGATCCTTGCCGTAGCGCTCACCACGCTCCATCCCCTTGAGGTGGAAGAGCCACCCCATGTGAGCATGGAAGAAGCCCTTGACGGCGCCCCAGGCGTTGGGTGCAAAGCCAGCGTGTGGCGAGTGCGGATCGCCCTCCTCGTCCGAGAGCGCATGGTGCTTGCGGTGATCGGTCACCCACTGCGTGACCGGGCCCTGCAGGGTCATCGAGCCGAGGATTGCGAATATGGCACGTACCGTCTTCGTGGTCTCGAAGCTGCGATGGGTGAACAGCCGGTGGAACCCGACGGTCGTGCCGAGTCCCGTGAGGACGTAGAGCGTGAGGAACACGGCCACATCGACCCACGAGAACGCGATTCCCCAGAGTCCGAACGCAACGGCGATGATGCCGAGCGGTGGAACGACGATCGCGATCATCGTCACGACCTGACTCGCCCGTGTCGTGTGCTCGCGAACCGTCGCGATCTCGACATCCGGCGCGGCGAGATTGACTGCCTCAGACATGATCAGTCATCCAATGCACTGGTTTCGAACGAATCACCGATGAGATGACGATAGCGATCATCGGTACCGGCATCGCCGGCCTCGGGGCAGCGCATGCGCTTTCCTCGGTTCATGACGTGCAGCTGTACGAGGCGAACCCGACTCCCGGAGGACACGCCAACACGATTTCTCACGCCGGCTTCGAGCTCGATACGGGGTTTCTCGTCCATAACGACGCCAACTATCCCAATCTGACGCGACTCTTCCGCGAGCTCGGCGTTCGCACCCAGGCAGCGGAGATGTCGTTCTCGATGTCGTGCGGTTGCGGCCTTGCGTGGTCGAGCCGCAGGCCCTGGAGGGCGAGGCCCTCGCTGCTGCGCGAGATCGTCCGGTTCTTGCGAACGGCCAGCGACGCCGACGTCGACGGAAAGACCTTCGACCGATTCCTTCTCGACGAGGGCTACTCGGAGTCGTTTCGCTGGCACTATCTTGTGCCGATGACCGCTGCGCTCTGGTCGACCGCGCCCGGTGATGCGCTCGAGTTTCCCGCCTCCGCCGGCATCGCGTTCTTTCGCAATCACTCGATGCTCGGGCTGCGCCGACGACGCTGGCGCACGGTCTGCGGTGGCAGCCGCACGTACGTCGCGGCTCTGCTCGACCGTCTCGGCGCGCCCGTGCAGCTCGACGCTCCCGTCCGGTCGGTCGCCCGGACGACTGCCGGCGTTGAGATCCGCTCTGCCGACGGCTCGGTGCGCCAGTACGACGGCGTCGTCGTTGCGACGAGCGCCCCGCGCGCGCTTGCGCTCCTCGAGGATCCCTCCCCGGATGAGCAGGAGATGTTGTCGGCCTTCGAGACCACCACAAACGAGACGGTGCTCCATTCCGACTCTCGATTCGTCCCGGCGAGGCGTTCGGATCGCTCGGCGTGGAACTACCAGTCTCCCGGGTGTGGTGTGCTCGCCGAGCGACCCTCGCTCACCTACTCCCTCAATCGTCTACAGAAGCTCGAGACCGAGACGGAGTACTGCGTGACGCTCAACCGCACCGCAGAGATCGACGAGGCCAGCGTGATCCGCGTGATCGACTACGAGCATCCTCGGACGACGTTCGCGAGCCTCGCCGCCGCCGAGCGGGCGCGCTCCTTCGGGGTCTCGCGGAACACAGCGTTCGCCGGCGCCTGGCAGGGAAATGGCTTCCACGAGGAAGGCCTGGCCTCTGGGCTCCGAGCAGCTGCAGCCTTCGGGGTGACGTGGTGAGAAGCGCGCTGTACACCGGCAACGTGATGCACGCGCGCCGTGCGCCGCACGACAACGTCTTCAGCTACCCCGTTTATATGGCGTTCCTCGACCTCGACGAGTTGCCGCAGCTCGATCGCTCGCTACGGCTGTTCGGCTGGAACCGTCGGGCGGTGACGAGCTTCCACGACTCGGATCACATCGACATCAGGGCGCTCCTCGTGGAGAACGACATCGATCTCGGTGCGCATGGCTCGATCCAGGTTCTCACGAATCTTCGTGTTCTCGGACACGTCTTCAACCCGGTCTCGTTCTGGTGGTGTCGACGGGAGGACGGGACTCTGGCCTGCATCGTCGCCGAGGTCAGCAACACGTTCGGCGAGCGGCACCCCTACGTCCTCCTGCCGGGTGAGGGCCTGAAAGCTCGCGGCCGGGTCGTGTTCGAGACCGACAAGCGTCTCCACGTCTCGCCGTTCATGCCGATGGATCAGGCCTACACCTGGTGGTTCTCGGAGCCCGAGGATCTTCTCAGTGTGCGCATGGACGTCCATGAGATCGGAAGCCCGGACTTCCACGCGACGCTCACGGCCCGTCGAGTTCCGCTCAGCTCGAGCTCACTGCGCGCAGCTCTCGTGCGCTACCCGCTGATGCCCGCCCGCGTCCTCGGCCTGATCCATTGGCAGGCATTCCGCCTGTGGTCGAAGCGGACGCCGTTCTATCGCAAGCCGCCGCATGTTCCGGGGCAAGGGTCGGTGCGGCCGTGAACATTGCCGCCGATGTTGCCCGCCGCCTCTCGTTCCGCGCGCTCTTCGCACTCGAGGGCGGGGAGGTCGTGCTGCGCTACCCCGACGGTCGCGGGCGTCGATTTGGCGACGGAAAGGGGCCGTCTGTTCTCGTCGAGCTCCGCCGGCCGGACGCGTTCTGGAGGAAGCTCGGAACGCGGACGCGTGTCGGCTTCGGCGAGTCGTACGTCAACGGGGACTGGGACTGCGACGATCTCGTCGGGCTGTTCTCGCTCGTCGGTCGCAATCTCGAGACGACGGGTGAGCATCCCACGCTCAAGCGCCTCTATCGGCTGCAGGAGTTGCGCCCGGACCGGCGGCCGCGGCAGACGGAGGCAGCGGCAAAGGACAACATTCTTGCCCACTACGACCTCGGCAACGAGCTCTTCGCGTTGATGCTCGATCCGACGCTGGCGTACTCCTGCGCGTACTGGGAACGCCCGGGGATGACCCTCGAGGAGGCGCAGAGGGCCAAGGTGCGGCACATCTGCGAGAAGCTCGACCTCGAACCCGACGATCATGTTCTCGAGATCGGGTGCGGCTGGGGTGGCTTCGCGATCCAGGCCGCGACGGAGTTCGGCTGCCGGGTCACCGGCCTGACGCTGTCGCCGAGCCAGGCCGGTCTCGCGCGGGAGCGCGTCGAGGCGGCGGGGCTCTCGGATCGCGTCGAGATCCGGGAGCAGGACTACAGGCTCACCCAGGGTCGATTCACAAAAATCGCCTCGATCGAGATGTTCGAGGCGATCGGCCTCGCCGAGTACGACAACTACTTCTCGGTGATCGATCGCCTGCTCACGCGTGGCGGTCTCGCGTGCATCCAGACGATCGGCGTCCCCGACTGGCGCTTCGAGCGCTATCGCCGTCGCCCGGACTGGATCCAGCAGACGATCTTTCCCGGCTCGCTCCTCCCGTCCCTCGAATCGATCGCGAAGGCGGTCGCCGGAACGCAACTCCAGATCAACGGCGTCGAGGAGATCGGGTTCGGATACGCCCGAACCCTGCGCGAGTGGCGCGAGAACGTCGAACGCAACATCGATCAGATCCGCTCCCTCGGTTACGACGACCGGTTCCTCCGCCTCTGGCACTACTACCTCACCTACTGCGAGGCCGGTTTCGCGATCCGCTCGTTGCGCGATATGCAGATCGTGCTCAGCCACTCCGCGAATGACGCGCTGCCCGAGTTTCCCCGTGTCAGGCCGGGGTATTGAGCTACGAGGCGTATCGCCGGTCGCTGACTCCGGTCGTTCGTGCGCTCTACCGGCTCGAGATCCGTGGACACGAGAACGTCCCCGCCGAGGGGCCGCTCGTCGTCGTCGGCAACCACGAATCGATTCTCGATCCGTTCATCGTCTCGGCGGCGATCTCGAGGCCGATTCGCTACCTCGCGAAGTCCGAGCTCTGGAGCGTTCCGTTGCTGCCCTGGTGGCTTGCGAGCGTGGAGGCGATCCCGGTGGAGCGGGGAAAGAGTGACGTTTCGGCGATCTCCTCGGCGATCGCAGCGCTCGAGGACGGGGAGGTCGTGGGGCTCTTTCCGGAGGGCGGCGTCATGCGTGAGGGTTTGTGGCTGCGCGGCGCCGCCCGGATGGCGCTCGCGACCGGCACGCCGATCCTGCCCGTTCGGCTGCTCGAGACACGCAAGGCGCTCGGGAGGCGCAGCTTCGGGTTTCCCCGCCTGGCGGCGCTGATCGGTGCATCGATCGCCGTTCCGCGCACGACGCCGACTCCCGAGCTCGCCCGGGAGCTCACGGATCGACTCCAGGTGACGGTCGAGTCGCTCGGCACCTGAGGCTTGATGCGCCGTCTACCCATCAAGCCTCTACGGCTGGCCGTTTCGGACACTTGTGGAGATCGGCAAGGCGCGGTATCATGGTCGTATGACAGTTCAGATCCCAGTCCGCATCCCAGAGGAGGATGCAGAACGACTCGATGCAGTCGTTGCTTCGGGTCGCTATGCGAGCAGGAGCGACGCATTGCGCAGCGGACTCGAGTTGATCCTGCGGCAGGAGCGCGACCGCGAGATCCTCGAGTCGTACCGGCGCGCATATGCAGAGTGCCCCGAGGAGGAGTCGGAGATCGGCCTCTGGGCGCTCACTGAACTCGTTCGTAAGGAGCGCGCGGCAGGGTACGACGCACCGTGAACCGGGGGGATGTGTTCGACGCCGACCTTGCGATCGGCCACCATCCAGTTGTCGTGATCACACGGGATGTGGCAATCCCGGTTCTCGCGAACGTCACCGTGGCTCTGGTGACGAGCAGGGTCCGCGGGTTCGTCGCGGAAGTGCCGGTCGGGGCGGCAGAGGGCCTCGACCGCGATTGCGTCGTCAACTGCCATGATCTGTCGACGATCCCGAAGCGGACACTCACGCGCCAACGAGGACGGCTCGGACCTGAGGCCAGGCGCCACCTCGACGACGCGCTTCGCATCGCTCTCGACCTGGACTGAGGCGCGGCAGGCACTCTAGACAGATGCCTGGTCGTCGCTTCGGAGCTGACACGGTCACCGAGCCGCCGAAGCGGCCGGCCGATCCCGCGGTGCGGAGCGCCAACCTGCGCCGGATCTTCCCGCTCTTCCGCGCGTACCGCGGGCAACTCGCTGTTGTCTTCGCCCTGATCATCTTCTCGGCGGCTCTCGGCGTGATCCCGGCGTTCCTCCTTGTCGGCGTCCTCGACACGGCGATCCCCGAGAATGACGTCCGCCTGCTCTCTCTCCTCGTTGCGGGGATGATCCTGATCCCGATCGTCACGGGGGCAATCGGGGTCTACCAGACGCTTCTCTCGAATCGCGTCGGCCAGGCCGTCATGCACGACCTGCGCACCTCGGTCTACCGGCATCTGCAGCGGCTCTCGCTCGCGTTCTTTACCCGCACACGAACGGGCGACGTGCAGAGCCGGATTGCGAACGACATCGGCGGCATCGACACGGTCGTCACCTCGACGGCCACGTCGGTGCTCTCCAACGTGACTACCGTTATCGCCACGATCGTGGCGATGGTGTTGCTCGACTGGCGGCTCGCACTCTTCGCACTCATTCTGCTGCCGTTCTTCGTCTGGCTGACGAAGCGCGTCGGTGCACAGCGCAAGAAGGTTACGGCCGAGCGTCAGGTGTCGCTCGCCGACGTGTCGTCGATCGTGCAGGAGTCGCTGTCGGTTTCGGGCATCCTCCTCGGCAAGACGATGGGGCGCTCCGGCGACCTCGCAGAGCTGTTCTCCGACGAGTCTCTCCGGCTCGCCGACCTCGAGGTGCGCAGCCGGATGACGGGACGCTGGATGATGGCCGCGATCCAGATGACGTTTGCGGTGATGCCCGCCCTCGTCTACTGGTTCGCCGGGTGGTCGCAGGCCCGTGGCAGCACAGTTATCACGACGGGTGTGCTCGTCTCGTTCACGCTGTTGCAGACGCGGCTCTTCTTCCCGATCGGCGGCCTCCTCGGCGTCCAGCTCGAGGTGCAGAGCTCTCTCGCCCTCTTCGACCGCATCTTCGAGTATCTCGACCAGCCGGTCGACATCGTCGAGGGAACGCGGACGCTCGACAAACCGAGGGGCGACGTCACGTTCGACCGCGTCTGCTTCCGCTACGACGAGGACGCCTGGACACTGAAGGACGTCTCCTTCGTCGTCCCCGCGGGGACGAAGACGGCGCTCGTCGGGGAGACCGGCTCGGGCAAGACAACGTGTGGCTACCTCGTCGCGCGCCTCTACGACGCGACACAGGGAACCGTCTCGATCGACGGCATCGACGTGCGCGAGCTCTCGTTTGCGTCGCTCGCGGCGGCGGTCGGCGTCGTCTCGCAGGAGACCTACCTCTTCCACTCGACCGTGCGCGAGAACCTGCGCTTCGCGAAGCCGGAGGCGACGGACGAGGAGGTCGAGGAGGCGGCGCGAGCAGCACAGATCCACGAGCTGATCGCGTCGCTCCCAGACGGCTACGAGACGGTCGTCGGCGAGCGTGGCCATCGCTTCTCGGGTGGCGAGCGGCAGCGCATGGCGATCGCGCGAACCGTGCTGCGCAACCCCCCGATCCTCGTGCTCGATGAGGCAACGTCCGCGCTCGACACGCAGACCGAGCGGCTCGTGCAGGAGGCGCTCGAGCGCCTTGCCGAGGGGCGAACGACGATCGCGATCGCGCATCGCCTCTCGACGGTGCGCGATGCCGATCAGATCGTCGTGCTCGACAGCGGCGGTGTTGCGGAGGCCGGCACACACGACGAGCTCCTCGCTGCAGGCGGGCGCTATGCGCTCCTCGTTGCGCGCGACGAGAACGTCGAGCCGGAGTCACAGGGAGCGGTGGCAGGTATCGCCTGAGGACGACCCCCGAGTCCTGACCTGTCATGTCAAGCTCTCCCACCACGGGGCCTCAGGCGTGCGTACCATACTCGCGTTGCACGGGCGTTCCGTCCGCTGCGATCTCACCGAGATTTCCGTATCGACGGCTACGAGCGGAGGAGTTGCAATGACCACGACCCCGACCCGAAGACACCACGGTCTCGACCTGCACGGCCTGGATCCAGCAGCGGTCGTGATGTGGCATCCGTCGACGTCGCAGCTCTACGAGCATGCAATCCTGCGCGGCGACGGCCGGATCGCTGAGGGCGGTCCGCTTGCGGTCGACACGGGCACGTTCACGGGGCGGTCACCGAGAGACAAGTTCGTCGTCGTCGAACCCGGCTCCGAGGACAGGATCTGGTGGGGCGAGATCAACCATCCGCTCGCCGAGGCGGAGTTCGAAAGGCTGCGCGCGAAGGTCGTCGCGCACCTGGATGCCCAGGCCCCGCTTTACGTCGTCGACGCATTCGCAGGCGCCGATCCGGCACACCGGATCTCGGTCAGGGTTGTCACCGGCAGCCCGTACCACGCTCTGTTCTCGAAGACGATGTTCATCGAGCCGGACGCGGTTGAGCTCGAAACCTTCGCTCCGCAGGCCCTCGTTCTGCACGCACCCGAGGTCGAGGCCGTTCCTGCCGAAGACGGCACCCGCGCGGGCACGTTCGTCGTCCTTCACCCGACGAAGTCCGAGGTGATCGTCGGCGGCACGTTCTACGCCGGCGAGATCAAGAAGTCGATCTTCACCGTGATGAACGATCGTTTGCCGCTCGAGGGCGTCCTCCCGATGCACTGCTCGGCGAATGTCGGCGAGGACGGGAAGGTCGCCGTCTTCTTCGGACTATCCGGCACGGGCAAGACGACATTGTCCGCTGATTCGACGCGTTCGCTGATCGGGGACGACGAGCACGGCTGGGGATCGAACGGGGTGTTCAATATCGAAGGTGGCTGTTACGCGAAGGTGATCCGCCTTTCGGCCGAGGCGGAGCCGGAGATCTTTCGCACGACACACACCTACGGCACGGTGCTCGAGAACGTCCGCATCGACGAGCACGGTGTGGTCGATCTCGATAGCGACGCCAAGACCGAGAACACGCGTGCCGCGTACAAGCTCGAGCAGATCGCGAACGCGCTGCCCGCCAAGCGCGCCGGACACCCGAGTGCGGTCGTGATGCTCACCGCTGATGCGTTCGGAATCCTCCCGCCGATCGCGCGATTGACGCGTGATCAGGCTCTCTACTACTTCCTCTCGGGCTTCACCGCGAAGCTCGCAGGGACCGAGATCGGGGTCAAGGAGCCGCAGCCGACGTTCTCCACGTGCTTCGGCGCTCCGTTCCTGCCCCAGCCGCCTGCGGTCTACGCGCAGTTGCTCGGCGAGAAGCTCGATGGCCACGGCTCGGCGGTCTGGCTCGTCAACACGGGCTGGACGGGCGGCCCGTACGGCGAGGGTCATCGCATGCCGATCCAGGCGACGCGCCGGCTCCTGCATGCTGCACTCTCGGGTGAGCTCGACAGGGCCGACTACAGGGCCGACGCTGTCTTTGGATTCGACGTTCCGCTGCGCGTTCCCGGTGTGGAAACATCGCTCCTCGATCCGCGGTCGACCTGGCGTGATCCCCATACGTACGATGTCAAGGCGGGTGAGCTCGCCGAGCTGTTCAGGGAGAACTTCACGCGCTTCGCCGACGACGCGGGAACTGCCGTCACCGCCGCCGGCCCGCAGGGCTGACGGTCTCGAACCGAGGGGGGAGAGGGTCACATGGGCGTTTCGCAGCACAGGAGGGTTTTTGTGGCTGTGCTGGTTCTCAGCGCTGCTGGCCTCGCCGTCGCGGTCTCCGCGTCGGGGCTCTCCTCGGAGCCGCTTGCCCGTCCCGCCGGGGTGCAGGGTTCGCTCGCGCCCGCGCCGCTGCTGAGCGCAGCCGGGATCCGGGTCGGGGCCGCGTCAGCCACTGCGGTGTGCGGCTCTGACGGGCTCGTATGCTCCGACGTGGTCGTCCCGCTCGACCGGAAGGGCGTCGTCCCTGGCACCATCACGCTCCACGTGGAGTCGATCCCCGCCGAGGGCAAGGAGCGCGGCGTCATGATGCTCGTCGCAGGAGGGCCGGGGCAGGGGTCGGCCACGGTGTTCGACATCGGTGACACGAACAGCGCCTCGCTGTTCCGGGCGCTCTTCCCCGGGTACCGGATCGTCGCCTTCGACAACCGCGGCACCGGAAAGTCGGGGCTCATCGACTGCCCGGCGCTGCAGTCTGCGACGGGATTCGTCGGCCAGGACACTCTTGCCCTCGGCTGCGCGACGTCCATTGGGCCGACGCGGGACTTCTACAGCACGCGCGACCACGCCGACGACACCGAGGCGGTGCGACAGGCCCTCGGCGTCGACAAGATCGGGATCTGGGGGATCTCGTACGGAACGAAGCTTGCCCTCGCCTATGCGCTTGGATATGCCACACACGTCGAGCGGCTGCTGCTCGACTCGGTGCTGCCGACGATCTACCCCGACCCGTACTCCGCAAACGTCCTCCGGGAGATTCCGCTCGCGCTCGCGAACTACTGCGGGATCAGCGCCTGCCGGGCCGCGACGTCCAACTACGCCGCAGAGTTGACAGCTGTCGCGCACAGTCTGGCTGCGCGCCCGGCGACCGGCAGCATCCTGCGCGCTAACGGTACGAAGCGAAAGGTGACGGTCGGGGGTCTCGATGTTCTGTCCGTCCTCGTCGAGTCCGACCTGAACCCGGGTCTCGCGGCGCTGCTTCCCGCGACGATTCATGCAGCAAGCAATGGCGATCGAGGCGCGCTGCTACGCCTTCACGATCTGACGACGGGTGGCTCGACCTCATCCGCAGTGCAGCTCAGCGCCGGCCTCAACGCCGCCACGAACTGCGCGGATGGCAACTTTCCCTGGGACAAGGCCGCCCCGGTGGCCGAGCGGCCGGCGAAGCTCAAGGCGGCTGTGGCCGCAATGCCGGCAGGGACGCTCGGTGGCTTCGGGCCGTGGGCGATCGATCTCGGTGCAGCCAGCTTCTGCGTGAAGTGGCCGAACCCGGCTGCCCCGATCCCCGGCCTCGGCATCGGCCCCCTGCCGGATGTGCCGGTGCTCGCGGTCACCGGCGGCTATGACATGCGAACGCCCGTCTCGAGCGCGCGATCTGCGATTGCGAGCTTCCCGCAAGGGAAGCTCCTCGTCGTGCCGTCCGTCGGGCACAGCACCATCACTGCCGACCCCTCGGTCTGTGCGCTGCGCGCTGTTCGATCCTGGATCGACGGCAACAGCGTGCCCGCGTCGTGTGCTCGCGCCCCGTTCATCGTCGCTCCGGTCGCCGCCTACCCGCCGAAGCCTCGTTCGACGAAGACCCTCGGCCCGAAGGTCACCTTCGACCTTGCGCGCCGTACGGTCCGTGATGCGACGGCGCTCTGGGTCGCGACCACGTACGGTGCCGGCACGCCGGTCGGAGGTTTGACATCCGGCAGCCTCACCCTTGGGGCTAACCGATTGTTCGTCCTCAAGCGATACGGGATCGCACCCGGCGTCGAGGTCAGCGGCAGGTTGAAGGCCGTCGGGGACGGCTTGCCGGTCTCGTTCGAGGGCACCATCGCCGTCAGCGGCACGCGCGCGGCACGCGGCACGCTCCGGCTCAAGAAAGGCGTTCTCTCCGGGAAGCTGGGTGGCGTTCCGGTCGCCTGACGAGCGACCCGTCCGACCATCGCAATCGCAATCGAACCGTGGTAGCGTGCCGCGACCGGCCGCGAGCCGTCGCGGCCCAAACAGAGGAGCGCATCATGCGCACATCGAAGTATCGCCTGGCAGTCGCGGGGGTCGCGGCTCTCCTGGGCGGACTTGTCATCGCGGCAGCGGCCGTTGCTGACACGACCTTCACGGACGCGACTGGAGACGCTACCGGTGGTGCCCCGGACATCACGCAAGCGGTCGTATCGAACGACACCGCCGGGCTGATCACGTTCAAGGTCACCACCGCTGCCCCGCTTGTTCCTGGCTCGGTACTGGCAATCGATCTCGATACGGATCTGAGCCCCGCCAACGGCGCCGAGTATGTCCTCCTCGCAGGGCTCGGAGGCGCCGGCATGCTGAAGTGGGACGGGAAGGACTACGTCGACTCGGCGGCTTCGATCGTGATGACCCGCGCCGGGAACGTTCTCGAGCTGAAGGTCAATCGTGGCGATCTCGCAGATACGAGCAAGTTCGGATTCGACGTCGCAACGGTGCTCTTGGACGAGTCCGACAAGATCCTCGGGGAGGACTCGGCCCCGGACGGCGGTGCGTACACGTACGCGCTGACGTTCCCGCAGTGCTCGAACGGCAAGGACGACGACGGAGACGGCAGGATTGACGCCGACGACTTCGGTTGCTCGTCTCCCACGGACAATCTCGAGAGTGATGATCCGGTGACGTTGAAGACGGGCCTGGCCAAGGTTGTCCCGGCGAAGCCGAAGGCAGGCAAGGTCGCTGTTGTCTCTGCTCCCGTGACGCGGGTGGAGACGGGGGTCGGGATTCCGGCGGGAACGGTGAAGGGCGCGGGCCGCGCCGGCGCGACGCCGCTCAAGGGTGTCGGCAAGGTCGCGGGCGGCCGGGCGTCGTGTGCCTTCAAGCTCCCTGCGGGGGCGAAGGAGAAGACGGTGCGCGGGTCGATCACCGTGACGTACCTGGGCAAGACGAAGGTCGTGCCGTTCAGCTTCAAGGTGAACTGAGCATGTGCCGGTGGGGGTCGTCCAGAGCACGACTCCCCACCCGGCTCGATCCCCACGAGGGCTTAGGTGAGGCGGCTTGCGGTCGCCACGTTCGTGGTCGGAGGACTCATCGCGGCCGGGCTCGCGCTCTCGCTGCCCGGCGGCACGGGGGAGGCGCGTGAGGCCCTGGCGCGCCACGTGCAGGTCTCGGTGGTCACCGGCCCGGAGCTGACAGGCTCGTGCGGTGAGCGGGCGCTCGGGTGCTATCGCCCTGGCGATCTCACGTTCGCCGACGAGGTGCTCGGCGGTGTCGCTCCGGAGGAGGTTGCGCGACACGAGTACGGCCACCACGTGGCCGCCAACCGCTCGAACCCGCCCTGGCGGTCGCTCGACTGGGGCCTGAAGCGCTGGGCTTCGGCGGCAGGAGTCTGCGCCGGCGTGGAAGGAGGCACGCTCTTCCCCGGCAACGAGGGATCTCGCTACTCGGAGAATCCGGCCGAGATCTGGGCAGAGGTCTATCGCATCCTTGCCGAGCGCACGGCAGGCCTGCCGGGTTCGCTGTGGTCGATCGTCGTCGGGCGCTACTACCCGGACGACGCCATGCTGGCTGCTGCGCGAGAGGACGTCCTGAATCCGTGGCACGACTCGGACTGCGAGTCGATACGCCGGTCGCTTCGTCAGGAAGGGGGCGAAGGTCTGGCAGCGATCGGTGAAGACGCCACGCGACGGCACGATCGTCGTCACGCTCGGTATGCCCGCGGGGCCACGCCACACCGTCGAGCTCTTGGCGGCGGACGGCCGGACCGTGCTTGCGAAGTGGACGACGTGGACGACGCGGTCGCGGACGATCGAGACCTCGATCTGCGGTCAGCGATCGGTGCTCGTGCGCGTTACGCGTGGGAACGCGCCTACGCCGTTTACGGTGAACGTCTCGACGCCGTAGAACCTCGACACTTGGACGGGCGGCGCGGCCGGGTGATGCGGTACCGTCCGTGGTATGGAACCGTCCTTCGATGTGCTCGTCGTCGGTGCCGGGTGTGCCGGGATGCGCGCGGCTATCGAGGCCCACGATCGCGGTGCTCGCGTCGGCGTGATCTCGAAGCTCCATCCGACGCGAAGCCATTCGGGCGCCGCGGAGGGTGGGATCAACGCTGCACTCGGGAACACCGCGGAGGACAGCCCCGAGAAGCACGCGTTCGACACCGTCAAGGGCTCGGACTACCTCGGCGACCAGGACGCGATCGAGATCTTCACCCGCGAGGCGCCCGACGACATCTACCAGCTGGAGCACTGGGGCGCGGTCTTCTCGCGTAACGCGGAAGGCCGGCTCGATCAGCGCCCGTTCGGGGCGGCAGGATCGCCGCGCACGGTCTACGCCGCAGATATCACGGGCCATGTCCTGATTCAAGTGCTCTACGAGCAGCTCCAGCGCCGGATGGCCGAAGGCATGACCGTCTTCGAGGAGTACTTCGCGTTCCGACTCCTCGTCGAGGACGGACGCTGTACGGGCGTCATCTCCTGGGATCTGATGAACGGCGGCGTCAAGCTCATCACCGGCAAGTCGGTGATTCTCGCGACGGGCGGTGTCGGGCGTCTCTACCGGGCGACCACGAATGCCTACGCCTGCACCGGCGACGGCATGTCGATGGCGCTGCACGAGGGGCTGCCGCTCAAGGACATCGAGTTCATGCAGTTTCACCCGACGACGATGTATCCGAGCGGAATCCTGATCACCGAGGGCTGCCGCGGCGAGGGTGGGTACCTGATCAACAAGGACGGCGAGCGCTTCATGCAGCGCTACGCACCGAACGCTCTCGAGCTCGCTTCGCGCGATGTCGTCTCACGCTCCGAGACGACCGAGATCGAAGCGGGGCGAGGCGTCAACGGCTCCATCTACCTCGATCTCCGCCACCTCGGCGCCGAGAAGATCCTCACCAAGCTTCCCGGCTCGCGCGAGCTTGCGATGACCTACGCCGGGGTCGACCCGATCTACGCACCGATTCCTGTCCGACCCGGCGCTCACTACCACATGGGCGGTGTCGAGACCGACAACTGGGGCCTCACGGAGATAGAAGGTCTCTACGCCGCCGGTGAGGTCGCGTGCGTCTCGGTTCACGGCGCCAACCGCCTCGGCGGGAACTCCCTCATGGAGACGATCACCTTCGGTCGCCGGTCGGGACAGGCCGCCGCCGAGTATGCACATGGCGCTCCTCCCCCGGGCAACGGCGGCGAGGCTGCCCGTGCGGATGCCGAGACCTGGGTCAAGTCGCTTCTCGCAAACACCGAGGGCGAGCGTCCGTGGTCGATCCGCGACGAGCTCGGACAATCGATGCTCGACAACTTCGGTGTCTTCCGCCGCCCCGAGAAGATGGAGAAGCAGGTCGAGATCATCGCGGGCCTGCGCGAGCGGTACGACCGCGGCATCGTGATCGAGGACAAGGGCGACGTCTTCAACAGCGACCTCACCCAGGCGATCGAGCTCGGCTACCTCCTCGACATCGCCTCGTGCATGCTCCAGGCCGGAATCGCGCGCACCGAGAGCAGAGGTGCACACTCGCGGCCATACGACTTCCCCGACCGCGACGACGAGCACTTCCTCAAGCACTCGATCTCACGCTGGAACGGCGACGGGCCGAAGCTCACGTACGGTGAGGTCAGGATGACGCAGTGGAAGCCGATGGAGAGGACGTACTAAGTGGCGATGCAGGTTGGACTGAAGATCTGGCGGTACGACTCGAAGACGGGCGACCGCGCGCTCCGCGAGTACGAGGTCGACGCGCCCGAGGAGGCGACGCTTCTCGACTGCCTCGACCTCGTGAAGGACAAGCACGATGGCTCGCTCGCCTACCGCAAGAGCTGCCGGATGATGATCTGCGGCTCCTGTGGGATGCGGATGGACGGCGCCGCCGTGCTCGCCTGCAAGGTGCGGATGTACGACATCGCGAAGGAGGGTCGCGTCCCGGTCATCTCTGCAATGGGCAACCTGCCGATCATCAAGGACCTCGTCGTCGACATGGATCCGTTCTGGGAGAAGATGCGTGCCGTCGACCCGTACCTCCAGCCGAGGTTCGACCAGGCGGAGGAGCGCGAGAACGTGATCTCGCAGCCCCGGATGGACGTCATCCACAAGGAATCGCTCTGCATCAACTGCGGCTGTTGTGTCTCCGAGTGCAACTCGATGGAGGCGGATCCGGACTTTCTCGGTCCGGCCGCACTCGCCAAGGGGATGCGTTTCGTTGGCGATCCCCGCGACGGCGCCACGATCGAGCGGCTCGAGAAGTACTCCGAGCCCCATGGCCTGTGGGACTGCACGCGCTGTTACTTCTGCAACGAGCGCTGCCCAAAGGGCGTTGATCCGCGCGACGCGATCGCAAAGCTCGGCGCCGAGGCGATGAAGAACGGCATCGATCGCGACATGGGTGCAAAGCACGCAAAGTGGTTCGTCACGTCCGCGAAGACGACCGGGTGGCTGCGCGAGACCGAGCTCGTTCCGAAGACGCAGGGCATCGTCTCGTCGATCAAGGAGATGAAGTTCGCGATGGGCCTCGCCGTCAAAGGCAAGGTGCCGCCGCCGTTCCCGCCGCATGTCGCCGCCGAGGTGCACGAGTCGCGCGCACTCTTCGACCTCGTCAAGACGCAGGGGCGGGATGGAGCGGCCGGCATCGTTCAGGGCGAGAAGGCTCTCGGTCGGATCGAGTCGCACCACGCGGCGTCCGGGGGACGCGATCCGTACACGGAGGCCGATTCCGCGCCGCGCCCGTACCTGCCGAGTGAGCGCGAGGAAACCGCGTGAGGCGTCTCGTAGCGCTCGAATGGAAGAGTCTCGTTGTGAGACGCCTCACTCCAGAAATCAACAGAGAGTGGGATGTCCCGTCACGATCATTTTCGGCCGGACGTTGCGGAACACTCCACTCGGGGGTTACACAGTGAAGAAGCTCGCTTACTACAAGGGTTGCCTTGCCTCGCTCTCGGCGAAGGAGCTCGACATCTCGACGTGCGCGCTTGCGCCCAAGCTCGGCTACGAGCTGATCGAGCTCGAGTCGGTCACGTGCTGTGGCGCGGGCGACATCCATGAGGCAGAGCCTGACTACTACCTTCACCTGAACGCCCGGATTCTCTCGTACGCCGAGGCGACCGGATGCGACACGTTGATGACCGTGTGCAACGTGTGCACGCTCAACCTGCGCCAGGCGAACTACCAGCTCCAGATCGACGAGGACCTGCGCCAGCGGGTGAACGACAACCTCGAGCGGGTCGGCGTGCCACCGTACTCCGGCAGCGTCGAGGTGAAGCACTTCCTCTGGCTGATCGCCGGCGAGTCGTTCGGGACGCTGAAGACCGTCGCCCACAAGGGGCTGAAGGGTCTCAAGATCGCGCCCTTCTACGGATGTCAGATCCTCCGTCCGTCCAAGCTGATGGGCTTCGAGGACCCCGACAAGCCAAGCTCGCTCGAACGCATCATCGAGGCCTGCGGCGGCGAAGCGATCGACTACCCGGCGAAGATCAAGTGCTGCGGCTTTCCCATCATCCAGGCGCGTGAGGAGACGGCGCTCGCCGAGCTGATTCAGCCGATCGAGCAGGCGATGGAGGCAGGCGCTGATGCAATGGTGACGCCGTGCCCGCTCTGCCATCTCTCACTCGACGCCTGGCAGTCGAAGCTGAAGAAGCAGACGGGACGGGACTTCGCGATGCCGATCCTGCATCTCTCCCAGCTCGTCGGCGTCGCGGCTGGCCTGACGGACGCGGAGCTGAAGTTCCGCCGTCACGTCGTCTCGGTCGACCCAGTGATTGAGAAACTGAGCGTCTGAGATGCGCGTCTGAGCTGCTGTGATTGAAGAGCGTATCGCAGCAGCTCAGACGCAATGTTTGCTGCCGCGCTCCGCGCGGATCCTGAAGTTGGGAAGGCGTAAGCGATCCGGCGCTGGGAGAGCGTAGAGACCTCGCCGGTGTCGGCAGATGTCGAGCTGTTCGTTCAAGTGGGCGCTGGCGCCAGGCTTCAGCCTGACGCCGGAACGGGCCGAGCCAGCGTGCATAGCATCGCAGCATGATCTGGATCGGCGCCCTCGCAGTCCTCTTCCTCGCCCTCCTCGCCTGGGGAGCCTTTGAGGCCGGCTGGCTGCGCTGCCGCGTGCTCGACGTCGAGATCGACGGCTTACCGGAGGAGCTCGATGGGTTGAGAATCGCTCATCTCTCCGACTTCCACCTCGGGATCCGGTCTCGAGGTCGTGCAGCGACGGAGAAGGCAGTCGCCTGGGTCGCGCATCGTCGGCCCGATCTCGTGTGCGTTACCGGAGACCTCGCCTCGAGCCCGAGCGGAGTGCCTCTCCTCGTGGAGTTGCTCGGGACACTCGACCGCCCCTACGTGATCCTCGGCAACCACGACGTCGCCGCGACGAGAGATCCGTTCTCGCAGCCCGCCGATCTCGCACAGCTCGGCGACGTCGCGGTTCTGCTGCGAGACTCGACCGCCACGATCGAGAAAGCTGGCAAGCACATCCAGCTCGTGGGAGTCGATCCGAAGAGCTACTCGGCCGGAACCGCGAGGCCGTGGCAGCTCGCGGACGAGGGAGCGGATCTCCGCATCCTGCTCTGCCACTTCCCCGGGATCGAGCGCTCTCTGCAGCCCGGCGCGTTCCACCTCGTCCTCGCGGGCCATCTCCACGCGGGCCAGATCGTTGTGCCGCATCCCCGTGGGCGCCTGTCGCTCGCACATCCAGGAAGTCGTTTCTCCTCGGGCCTCTACCTCACGGAGGGCGGTCTGATGCACATTTCGCCGGGAACGGGAACGACGTTCGTTCCGTTCCGTTTCTTCGCTCGACCAGAGGTAACGGAACTTGTCTTGCACGCTGCGCGGCCGCGGGTGCAACAATCGACGTGATGGAAGGACACTCCGTGATCTCCGCCGACATCCTTGCGAGTTACGCCGCGGATGCCGCCCTCGGAATCGAGGGAGTGCGCGGAGTCGTGGAAGGGTCGCGGCCTCGCCACCAGGGCGTCAAGGTCGTCACCGACGACGGGGCCGTCGCGGTGGAGCTCCATCTCGCCGTCGACTGGGCGCTGAACGTCCCCGAGGTCGGTGCTCGTGTGCAGATGAGAGTCGCCGAGTATCTTTCGGCGATGGCCGATCTCACTCCCGCCACGGTCGACGTGATCGTCGACGAGATCGGGCCACCGCCGGAAGGCGTCTAGTGCCGCGTCTCACAACGTTTGACAGGAAACAGCATTGTTGCGGGACACCCCACTAGCGAGATGACGGCTCGCGTCGCCGGACTGACCCGCGGCACCATCGCGACCGCACCGTCGGTGTGTCGCGACTGCGTCTGGTGGCAGTCACGCGGCAACCGAACCGCCTCGAAGGAGCGGTGGATCGAACGCGTCGAGGAGGAATCCGGCGAGTGGGGGACGATTTACTACGACGACGACGGCTCGGTGCTCGGGTCGATGCAGTACGGCCCGTCCGGGTACTTCCCGAGGGCCGACGATCTGCCCGCCGGCCCTCCGTCCGACGATGCTGTTCTCGTCACCTGTGCCTACCTGACGGGTCGCGGAGGTGAATGGGTGGAGAAGTCGCTTCTCCTTGCCGCCATCGGTGAAGCACGTGACCAGGGCGCGAAGGCCCTCGAGGCGTTCGCCTACCGCTACACGGAGCGTGATCGTGGAGCAGAGCGACTGCTCGTCCACCGTACGGTGTTCCCTCGCGACTTCCTCGAGGACTTCGGCTTTGTCACCGTGCGCGCGCAGGGACGGGTCGAGCTGTGCAGGCTCGAGCTCACAGGCCTCGCACCCGTCGAGGAGGGGCGTCGCGCGAAGGTCCTCCGTGTCGTGCAGGAGGCATTTGCTCCCGAAGGTGCCTCGGTTCCGACACCGTGATCAACGACAGCGAGCCGTCCCCGCGTCTCTGAAGGAGCGTCCAGCCACCGGCAGGAATTTCCAGTCGTAGCCGGTTGGACGAAGCGTGAGCCTGAGCACGCCATACGTGTCGGAGTTGCGGACAACGCTCCCGGGTCGCGGGAGCAGCGTCGGGTAGAGGCTCTTGCCACCGGTGCCGACGACGAAGGAGCGGATGCCCTTGAGCGGCGCGAATCGCTCGTAGTGGTGATCGTGACCCTGGAGGACGACGTCTGCCTTCGCGCGTGCCAGCAGATCCCAGAAGGGCGCGACCGCGGCGCTCGAGCCATGAAATCCCGAGCTGAACCGCGGGTGATGCCAGTATGCGAGCGTGCAGCGATAGCGGTGCTTCGCAAGGTCGGCCTGGAGCCACTGCCACTGCGGCGACCCGCGCTCGCACCCGCCGATCTTCGAGCAGTTCGAATTCAGCACGATCACGTGCCAGGCGCCGACGGAGTAGCTGTACCAGCCGCTCGGAGGGAGGCGGAAGCGGGTGATCGCGACGTCTGCGGTGCCGCTCGAGTACTCGTGATTCCCGAGCGCTGCACGAATCCGCGGCACGAGCGGCCCCCAGCTCGGGTCGAAGCAGTTGGCGAAGTCCTCGGCCGTCCCGTTGTCGTACGCGATGTCACCGAGAACGGCGATCGGCCCCGGGAGCTTGCGCACGAGCGCGGCGGTCTGCTCGTCTCCCTCCGACGCGCAACCTGCGATATCTCCGACGGCGATGAGTGTCACCGGCCGCAGAGCCGTGCCGACCGACGTCGCGAGGACGAGGGCCGCAGCGAGCCCGAGACCTGCCGCGAGTACCGCCCTACGTGGCCGCGACACCGGCGAGTAGGACGTCGGCGATCTGGATCGCGTTCAGTGCGGCTCCCTTGCGGAGGTTGTCGCAGGAGAGGAACAGGGCAAGACCGTTGACGGAGCCCTCGTCCTTGCGGATCCGGCCAACGAGAACCTCGTCGCCGCCCGCAGCATCCCTCGGGGTGGGAAAGTCGGGAACCCGGAGTACGCGGACGCTTGGCGCGTCGCTGAGGATCGCGATTGCGTCTTCGGGCGAGAGTGGCTCTTCGAACTCGACCCAGATCGCCTCGGAGTGCCCGACAAGCACCGGCACGCGCACGCAGGTTGCACTGATCGCCAGACCCGGCAGCTCGAGGATCTTGCGGGTCTCCGCTCGGAGCTTTGACTCCTCGTCCGACTCGTCGCCCTCCCACGACCAGTCCATCACCAGGTTGTGCTCCGCCGCCGGCTCGGCCCGCAACCGCTCCACCCGCTGCGCGCCGGCGCCCGAGACCGACTGGTAGGTCGCGACATGCACGCGCTTGAGCGGCACGACGTCGTGAAGCGGCTTCAGCACGCAGGTCAGCGGAATCGTGCAGCAGTTTGGGTTTGCGACGATGCGGTCTCGCTCGAGCGATTCGAGGGCGCGATTGGCGTTGACCTCGGGCACGACGAGCGGGTAGCCGTCGACCAGCCGGTAGGCCGACGACTTGTCGATGCAGATCGCGCCGGACGCAGATGCGACCGGGACGAGCTCCCGGCTAGCTCCCGTGCCGACCGAGAACAGAAACAGGTCGATGTCTCCCGCTGACAGAGCCTCGGGCGTCGCCTCCTCGACGAGAATCTCGCCGTCGCCGAACGGCAGCATCGTTCCTGCCGATCGTGCCGATGCGAATGCGCGCACATCGTGGTCGCGCTCGGCGAGGAGCTCCAGCGTGATCGTGCCGACAGCGCCTGTAGCGCCGACGACACCGATGCGTGGTGCGGACATGGCCTCAGGATACCGGTGGCGCTATGCCGGCCGACGGCCAGAAAGGGCGCGTCCGAGTGTCACCTCATCGGCGTACTCGAGATCGCCGCCGACGGGGAGGCCGCTCGCGAGCCGTGTCACGCGGACTCGATCGCGGAGGCGGTCGGCGAGATACGCAGCCGTCGCCTCGCCCGTCATGTTCGGATTCGTGGCCAGGACGATCTCCTCGACCCCGCCCTGCTCGACGCGGTAGAGCAACTGCCCGATACGGAGATCCGACGGCTCGACGCCGTCCATCGGGGACAGTGAGCCGCCGAGCACGTGGTAGAGGCCACGGTACTCGTGCGTCCGCTCGAGCGAGACGACGTCGACCGGCTGCTCGACGACACAGATGATCGAACGGTCGCGACGCGGGTCGGTGCAGACCGCGCAGAGTTCCTCCTCGGTCAGGTTGCCGCAGTCCCTGCAGAAGCGCACTCGCTCCTTCATCTCTGCAATCGCCTCCCCGAGGGCAAGGGCTTCCTCGTTGGACACGGAGAGCAGGTGGAACGTCAACCGCTGCGCGGTACGCGTGCCGATCCCGGGGAGGCGGGTCAGTTGCGCAACGAGGTTGTCGACGGCCGGGCTGAGCATGGTGGGAGGGTACTAGTCCGTCTCGGACGTGCCTGCCGCGTACAACGCTGCCTCGGACAGGCGATCGAGCCGTCGTTCCACGATCTCGACGAATGCCCGGGCGGCAGGGGAGAGGGGGGCGTCCGATCGTGCAATGAAGGCGAACGTGTCGAAGAGCGGCTCGGCGAACGACGAGAAGTGCATCCCGCGTGCTCCCTGGCGGCTGATCGCGGCGCGGGGAACGATCGTATCCCCGAGGCCGCGGCGCGCGAGCCCGACTGCGGCCTCGATTCCCTCGACCTCGATGACGGGCCGCAACGTCACGCCGGCCCTCTGGGCGCGATCGAGCAGCTGCCGCCGCATCGGGTCGTTGGCGCCGTACTGGGCGTCGTAGAGGATCAGTGGCGCGTCGGCCAGCGCCTCTATCGTGACGGGAGTACTGAGCCGGGAGGCTTCGCGGCTGACGACCACGAGCTCCTCGAGCCGCGCGACGCGGAGGTCGAGTCCTGCATCATCGACCGGAAGGACGATGAGCCCGGCCTCGAGTGTTGCGTTCCGTACCTGATCCGCCACCTCCGATGAGTTGAGCCCGACGAGCCTCAGCCGCACATCAGGGTATTTCTTGCGGAAGTCGGTGGCAAGGTCGGCGATCAGGTACGCGGACGCCGTTCCGAACATTCCGAATCCGAGTGTGCCGCCGCGGAGATCGCGTACCTCGGCGACCGCGGCGCGCGCCCGCTCGACGTCGGCAAGAACGCGCGCGGCCGCGGGCCGGAACTTCCGGCCCGCCTCGGTGAGGACGAGCCCGCGACCGGCGCGGGCGAAGAGAGCGATCCCGAGCTCCCCTTCGAGCTGCCGGATCTGCTCCGAGATCGAGGGCTGGGTGAGGAACAACGAGCGGGCGGCGCCGCTGAACGATCCGTGCTCTACGGTCGCGAGGAAGTAGGTGAGCTGTTGAATCGTCATATAGGAAAAACCTTGTTATCGAGAAGATAACTCAGGGAGGGCTTTTTGTTCAAGCATCCGTACATTGGACGTCATGGCCCGTCTGCGCGCTCCTCACTTCCGTGGAACCCTCTTCTGCCTCGTTGCCGGGGTGGCATTCTCGGTCTCCCCGATCCTGATCCAGATCGCCTACGACCACGGCGCTGCGGTCACGGGTGTCCTCGCCTGGCGCTACCTGGCGGCGGCGCTGCTGCTCGTCGGACTCGCCGGCCGGAAGATGGTGCGCATCCCGGTGCGCGCAGCACTCTCGGCGTTCGCCCTCGGCGCGATCGTCTACGCGCTCGACTCGGCGCTCTTCTTCGGCTCGCTCGAGCGCACGTCGGCGCCGCTCGCCTCGCTCGTCCACTATGCGCATCTCGTGCTCGTCGTCGGCGTCGCCGCGATGATCGGCCGCGATCGTCTCACGCGTCGACGGCTCGTCGCGCTCGTCGGGATCTTCGGTGGCGTTGCGCTCGTCGGTGGTGCGGCGACGAACCCCGACCTCGTCGGCGTGGGCATGGCGCTCGGCTCGGCCGCGGCATACGCGGTCTACATCCTTCTCTCCGACCGGCTGCTGCGTGACGCGGATCCGATGGCGCTCGCGGCGTATCTGACGCTCGGCGCGGCTTCGACGTTCTTCGTCGCGGGTGGCCTGCTCGGCTCACTCGGAACCGTCGGCGGCCCTGCCGGCTTCGCCTGCCTGATCGGCGCGGCGCTCGTCGGCTCAGTCTTCGCCGTTACCTCGTTCCTCAAGGGCGTGCGGCTGGTTGGACCGTCGACGGCATCGCTCCTCGTGACGGTCGAGGTTCCTGTCACCATCGCCCTCGCAGCAGCCGTGCTCAAGCAGCACATGTCGACGCCCCAGCTCGCGGGAGCTGCTCTTGTCGTCGCGGCGATCATGTCTATGCAGCTGCGGCGCACGCCCAACCTCCGACTCGTGTCAGGACCGGTGCGGCGCCCGCTTGCGCTCGAACCTGTCGAGCAGCTCGCGGCGTAGAACGGCCCGGACGACAGGCTCGAAACTCGTCGCCGCTCCATCCCGGGGATGCTAGGCACGGCGTTTTCTCTTGCAGGCCCGCGGGCGGGCTTCTTCAGGTTCCGCGAAGCGGCAGGAACAATGCTGGAAGGGTTGCTGTAGTACGCTCTTTCACTGCAGCAACCCTTCCAGCCCGGGCATCTGGCTCTTGATCTTCGACTCCACGAGCTCGCTTGCCGAACGCAGCGCCTCGTTGGCCGCAGCCATCACGATGTCGGCGAGCATCTCCGGGTCGTCCGGGTCGATCGCCCTGGGGTCAATCACGATCTCGACGAGCTCCCCGCCGCCGTTCGCCTTCACGGTGACCATGCCGCCGCCCGCAGAGGCCTCGACGATCTCCTGTTTCGCCTGCTCCTGCGCCTCCATCATCTGGGCCTGCATCTGCTGGGCCTGCTGCAGCATCGCATTCATGTCGAACTTCGCCATCAGTGTTCCTCCACTTCTCGAGCGTCGAAGGTGTCCTTGAGTAAGGAGATCACGTCTTCCTCGGAGAGCTCGCGCGGGTCTTCCTGCTCGGTTGGTTCGGGGGCCGCGCCGATGACCGTCGCGATCCGGAGGCGTCGGCCCGTGACCGCGTAGAGGGCATCCGCGAGCATCGCGAGGTTCTTCGGCTCCTCGATCTGCGAGCGGTGGAAGCCGGCGGCGGGCGCGAACTCGATCGTCAACGTGTCGCCGTCGATCTCGACCGGCCGCGCCTCGACGAGGAGCGTCGAGATCGGAATCGAGCGCTCCCGCACGGCGTCGACGACGTCGCGTTGCCAGGCATCTCGCAACTGGTCGAGCTCGAGTGGGGGAAGCGATGAGGGAGCGGGCGCGTCGACGCCTGCCGCAACTGCCTGGGGCGCAGCGGACGCGTCGGTCGACGGGGTGGCGGGGGCAACGACGGGTGCCGGTGAAGTGGCCGGTACCGCGGCAGGTGGCCGCAGCGTCGCAACGGCCGGCGCTGTGCCCATGCCCGTCGGTCGGGCTTCCAGTAGCTCCAGCCGGTGCGCGAGCGACTCGCGCGACATGTCCGCCTGTGGTCGCGTCACCTTGACGAGTGCGAGCTCGAGCGGCAGCCGCGGATCGCCGCCCTGGCGCACGTCGTCGACGGCAAGCGCGAGCAGGTCGATCAGCCTGAGTACGGTTGGCTCTGGGAGCTGGTTTGCCTGTTCGCGGAGACGCTCGCGTGTCTCCTCGGTGACGGGAAGCGAGTCCGGGACATGGCCGATGTGCTGCACGAGCAGGAGCTGCCGCAGATGGTCGATCAGGTCGACGACAAGACGGCCGATGTCCTGTCCCTGCTCGGCGAGCTCCTCGATCTGGACGAGAGCGCCGGCCGTATCGCGATCGATGATCGTGTCGCACAGCCGGAACAGGGAGCCTTCCTCGAGACCGCCGACGAGCTGGAGCACGTCCTGTACCGAGACCGCGCTGCCGGTGGCGGCGGCGAGCTGATCGAGGGTCGAGACAGCGTCGCGGAAGGAGCCGTGCGCGCCCCGCGCGATGAGCGCAAGTGCTGCGTCAGTACCTTCGATCTTTTCGCCCTCACAGACGCGCCGCAGGACAGCAACGATCTCCTGTAGCCGCGGCCGCTGGAAGACGAACGTCTGACAGCGGGAGCGGATCGTGGGCAGAAAGCTCTCCAGCTCAGTGGTGCAGAACACGAAGACCAGGTGGGGTGGAGGCTCTTCGATGAGCTTGAGAAGCGCCTGCCAGGCCTGTGGAGTCAGCTGGTGGGCCTCGTCGATGATGTAGACCTTGTAGCTTCCCTCGACCGGCTGCAGGATCGCTCTGTCCCGGAT
>JAJAZN010000294.1 GCA_026785685.1 Thermoleophilia bacterium | reverse complement strand
GTGCAGCCCTCGACGTAGTGCACGTAGGCGTCCTCGTCGACAATGATCAGCGTCCGCTCGAACTGACCCATGTTCTCGGCGTTGATCCGGAAATAGGCCTGCAGCGGCATCTCGATCCGGACGCCGGGCGGGACGTAGATGAACGAACCGCCCGACCAGACCGCCGAGTTGAGCGCAGCGAACTTGTTGTCGTTCGCCGGAATGATCGTCGCCATGTGCTGCTTGACAATGTCCTCGTGCTCGCGCAAAGCCGAGTCCATGTCGAGGAAGATCACGCCCTTGGCCTCGAGATCCGCCTGCAGCTTGTGGTAGACGACCTCCGACTCGTACTGCGCGCCGACGCCCGCGAGATACTTCTTCTCCGCATCAGGGATGCCGAGCTTCTCCCACGTGTCGAGGATCTCGGCCGGCAGGTCCTCCCACTTGTCGACCTGATTCTCGGTCGGCTTGATGTAGTAGTAGATGTTTTCGAAGTCGATCTCGCCGACGTTGCCGCCCCACTCCGGCATTGGCCGGGCGTAGAAGTAGTCGAGCGCCTTGTGGCGGAACTGCCGCATCCACTCCGGCTCGTTCTTGTGTTCGGCGATCGCCTCGACGACCTCGTGGGAGAGACCGCGCCCCGACTTGAAGAAATAGTCCTTCGCCTCGTCAGGGTTCGAGAAGCCGTACTTGTACTCGTCACGAATGCCCTTGACGACCTCAGTCTCGGTCACGCTCATGCTGCCTGCTCCTCCGGTGGTAGGAATGCTTCGTAGCCCTCCGCCTCGAGCTGCTGCGCCAGCTCCGCGCCGCCCGAGGCCACGATCCGTCCGTCCACGAAGACGTGCACGTGGTCGGGGGTGATGTAGTTGAGGATTCGTTGGTAGTGGGTGATCACAAGCGCCCCCATCTCCGGCCCCGCGAGTTCGTTGACACCTTTCGCGACGACACGCAGCGCGTCGATGTCGAGACCCGAGTCGGTTTCGTCGAGCACCGCGAGCCGCGGCTTCAGCATCGCCATCTGCAGGATCTCGACGCGCTTCTTCTCGCCGCCCGAAAAACCGTCGTTCAAATACCGCTGCGCAAGCTCGCGCGGCACCTTCAAACGCTCCATCGCAGCAAGGATGTCGGTGCGGAACTCCTTCACCGCGACCGGATCGTCCTCGCCGCCGTTCGCCGCCTTACGCTTCGCGTTGATCGCGCTGCGCAGGAAGTTCGTGACGGTGACGCCCGGGATCGGATGGGGGTACTGGAACGCAAGGAACAGTCCACGTCGCCCGCGCTCGTCGGGGCCGAGCTCGGCAATGTCCTCGTCGTCGAGCAGAACCTCACCCTCGGTGATCTCGTACGACGGGTGACCCATTAGGGCGAACGCCAGCGTGGACTTGCCCGAGCCGTTCGGGCCCATGATCGCGTGCTTCTCGTTCGTGTCCACCGTCAGGTCGACGCCCTTGACGATCGCGGTGCCGTCCTCGAGCGCGGCGTGCAGGTTCTTGATCTCCAGCAAAGCCACGTTCGGCGTCACCTGCTCCTCTTTGAACATCAGCATTCGAGTTGTTACAGGGTGCAAGCGCTGATAGTATTCCTACCATGTATATCAGATAAACGATAGCGGCCACCGAGAAAAGAGAGGACGAACCGATGGTGACCCTGACGGAAAGCGCGGCGAGCAAGATCAAGGAGCTGGCCGCCCAGGAGCCCAAGGGCGAGGCGAATGTCTTTCGCATCGCCGTCACGGGCGGCGGCTGCTCCGGCTTCCAGTACGCGCTCGACTTCGACTGTAGCCCGAAGGACGGGGACAATGAGATCGAGATGCACGGCGTCCGTGTCGCGATCGATCCCTTCAGCGCGCCGTACCTCGTCGGCTCCCAGGTCGACTTCGTCCACGCCCTGATGGGTGCAGGCTTCGCGATCGACAACCCGAACGTGGTCTCGGCCTGCGGCTGCGGGTCATCGTTCCAGGCGAAGAACGGCGTCGGCGAGGCGGAGCCCACGCAGACGCATGCGGAAGGCGGCTGCGGCCACTAGACGACTCGTGCGTTGACTTCCTCTGCTAGATGGACGATGCATAGATCCGGCTCGACCAGCGGCTTCAGCCAATCCGCCGCGATAGGCGCGCCGAGCTCGGCCAACGCGCCCCGCACGAGACCCAGGTGCACCTGGCAGACGACCTGTTCGTAGGCCGTTGCCACGTCATAGAAGGGGCAGCGTTTCATCAGAACCTTGTGCCCCTCCTCGTCCGACTCGAGTTCCGGCTGGAAGCCCAGCTCATCGAGCAGACGGACGACGCGGGAGACGGCCTCCTGGGCCGAGAGGGAGGTGAACGGCGCCGGGCGCTTGACCAGGTAGCGGCCCCACGCCTGCCCAGCCTGCTCGGAGCGGGCAGCAGGATCCGGCTCAGAGCCCGCCAGGCAGCCGGCCAGGACCTGTGCGAGCAGTCGGTACCCGCCCAACTCTCCGGGGGCGGCCGCCTCAGGCACGAGCTCGTAGACGATGCGTGGGCGGCCCGGGCGGGCGCGCTCCTCGGCCTTCGCCGACACGAGACCCACCTCGGCCAGAACGCCAAGATGCGAGCGGACCGTGTTCGCGTGCTGACCCACTCGTTCGGCCAGCTCACGCGCATCGAGAGGGGCGCCGACCTCGTGCAGCACTGCGAGGATCCTCGCCCGGCTTGTGTCGCCCAGCGCCCGATGCAGACGCGTATCCAGGTTGTCGCCTGGTTCCAGAGAGCTCTTTGTCACGATTTCCCCAGAGTGTACGGATGTGGAGGGTGAATATCCGGAATGACTCAAGGAGCCCCTCCGCCACTTCGAGCACTTCCACGTCGTTTCCGACCGTGCGGGTGACGCGTACTGGCGACGGCCCGGGAGGTCACGAGGCGACTCCGCGGATCTTGCAGGCGGGCGGCACGCCGGACTTGATCATCTCTCGCAAGCGGGCGCGGCCTTTGACGAGCGCCTCTCCTTTCTCCCGGCCGCGGCGAGCAGCCGGGCACATCCACCTCGGCGGGGGGCGATCTTGTCGCCGCCTTGGAGGATGGCGTAGCTGTCGAACACATCGCCCCAGGGCTCACCACCATCAGCTTGTCACCACCTTCGATTTGACTTCTATCGTATTATTAAGGTAAATACAAGATCTATAGGACTAATAGTTAGTGGAGAGTCACCGGACGGCGCGATGGGCGCCCACGGGCAGCGGGCTTGCGGAGGACACAAGGGAGACACCGAATGACCTACATCATCGCCGAGCCCTGCATCGACATCAAAGACCGCTCCTGCGTCGACGTCTGCCCGGTCGACTGCATCCACGAGTTCGAGCGGATGCTGGTGATCGACCCCGAGGAGTGCATCGACTGCGGCGCCTGCGAGCCCGAGTGCCCGGTCGAGGCGATCTTCCCGGAGGACGTGCTGCCCGCCAAATGGGAGCCGTTTGTGAAGATCAACTACGCCTACAGCGAGGGCGCAGAAGTGATCAACCCGCTCGTCGACGAGTACGCGGCCGAGTACAACGTCCAGAACGAGCCTCTCGATGGCCGCTAGCAGGGTCACCAGAGCGACCCGCGGCCCTCTGGCGGGCGAGGGCGTCGTAGCCGCCTGGCCGACCCTCGATGCTCACAGGCTGCGGGCCGATTTCGCCGTCTTCGACGAGCTGCGCAACGGCAAGCAGCTCGCCTACCTCGACTCGGCCTCCTCGACGCAGAAGCCGAGCCGGGTGCTCGACGCGATGCGCGCCTTCTACGAGCACTCCTACGCGAACGTCCATCGCGGCGTCTACTAGCTCGCCGAGCGCGCGCCACGGAGGGCTACGAGGGCGCCCGCGAAAAGGCGCGCGCCTTCGTCAACGCCTCCTCGACGCGCGAGATCGTCTTCACGCGCAGCACGACGGAGGCGCTCAACCTCGTCGCCTACGCGTGGGGGTTCGACAACCTCGGCCCCGGCGACCTCGTCGTCGTCACCGAGCTCGAGCACCACTCGAACTTCGTCCCCTGGCAGTACATCGCGCAGCGGCAGGGGGCCGGCTTCCGATCGACGACCACGGTGAGCTCCAGCTCGACGTGCTCGAGCGGATCGCCTCCGAGGGCCGGGTCAAGGTCGTCGCCAACAACCTCGTCTCCAACTCGCTCGGCACGATCGACCGGTCGAGACGCTCGCTGCCTGGGCGCACGAGCAGGGCGCGATTATGGTCGTGGACGCTGCGCAGGCCGCCCCCCACCGGCCGCTCGACGTGCAGGCGCTCGGCTGCGACTTCCTCGCCTTCTCCTCGCACAAGCTTTGCGGCCCGAGCGGCTCCGGCGCGCTCTGGGGCCGACGCGAGCTGCTCGAGGCGATGTCGCCTTGTAACCTCGGCGGCGAGATGATCCGCTCGGTCGCGCTCGACCGGACGAGCTGGAACGAGCTGCCCTACAAGTTCGAGGCTGGCACCCCGGCGATCGCCGAGGCGGTCGGCTTCGGCGTCGCGATCGACTACGTCAGCGAGGTGGGACTCGAGGCGATCGCCCAGCACGAGCACGAGCTGACCGCCTACGCGCTTGGCCTCCTCGCCGAGCTGCCGTGGGTGGAGACGTACGGGCCGCCGCCGGAGCGCCGCGCCGGGATCGTCTCCTTCAACGTCGAGGGCGTGCACCCGCACGACGTCGCCCAAGTGCTGGAATGGGAGGGCGTCGCAGTCCGCGCCGGCCACCACTGCACGCAGCCGCTGATGACCCGCCTCGGCGTCGCAGCGACCACGCGCGCGAGCTTTTACCTGTACTCGATCCCCGACGACGTCGACCGGCTGGTGGACGGCCTGCGCAAGGTGCGCAAGAGCTTCTCGTGAGCGAGTTCGAGCAGCTCTACCGGGAGGTCATCCTCGACCACTACAAGAGCCCGCGCTCGCACGGGCTGCTGGAGCCGTGCGACGCCTTCGCCGAGGGCCAGAACCCGCTCTGCGGCGACGAGATCGCGATCTCGATGCTGACGGAGATGATCCGCGGCCGCGACGTCCATGGGCTCGCGGCGATGCCGAAGGAGGAACTGCTTGAGGAGGTCGGCATCCCGCTGACGCCGGTGCGGCTGAAGTGCGCGCTCCTCGGTCTCGGGGTGCTCAAGGTGGCGCTCCACCGCGCCGGCACCCCACTCCCCGAGGAATGGGCCGGCCTCGCCCAGGAACCGGAGATCGGGTAGGTGGCAGATCTCGACGTCTGTCCGTTCGAGGAGCTCCCTCCGGGCGCGGTCAAGATCGTCACGGACGGCGGGCTCACCATCGGCGTCTGCAACCTTGGCGGTGAACTGTACGCGCTCGAGGATCGCTGCTCCCACGACGACGGCCCGCTCTGCGAGGGCGACTTCGATCTCGAGGAGGGCTTCGCAGTCTGCCCGCGTCACGGGGCGCACATCGACATCCGCACCGGGAAGGCGCTGACGCTTCCCGCCTACCTTCCGGTCGACACGTTCACGGTCAAGGCCGAGGCCGGGATCGTCAAGGTCGAGGTTCCTTCGCGTGCCTGACGGTGAGCGCGGAAGCTCTGGTTCGATGAGCGGCCGCGGCGAACCCGCCTCGACGCCCGCACCTCGCTCGGCCGGCCCCGCGTGAGGCCCAGGCGGGGGTTTCGATCTGCTATGTCCTTGCGGCCTTTCCGGCATCACCTCGCTCGCAAGGCCGAGCAGACCCCTGACCCCTCGATCGCCGAGGCGTTTCGACTGCTCGTCAAGCGCTGGGACGAAGAGGGCGAGCCTGTCCTCGCGGAGGACGATGGTTCCATCGGACGGACGGCATGACGACGACGCGCCCATCCCTGAAGACGGCTGCTCACGACATCGTCATCGCAGCGGCAGCTCACATCGGAAGAAGCCGGCAGGGATCGTTACCGCGAGCGATACTCTGACCCTACGAGAAGCCGCCTACGAGAAGCCGATTCAAGGGAGACAGGGAGATGGAGTCACTGACGCAGATGAAGTGCGTCGCGTGCCGCAAGGACGCACCGACCGTGACGGATGCCGAGATCGCCGAATTGCATCGCCAGGTCTCTGACTGGGAAATCGTGGAGCTCGATGGAATCAAACGCCTCCGACGCGTCTTTGTATTCGCCGATTTTGCCCAGGCGTTGCACTTCACGAACAAGGTAGGCGAGCTTGCAGAGGAAGAGGGGCATCACCCTGCGCTGCTGACCGAATGGGGCAGGACGACGGTCACATGGTGGACACACAAAATCAAGGGCCTGCATCACAACGACTTCGTCATGGCGGCGAAAACGGACGAGCTGAATCAGCCATGAACCGATCCGTATCTTGTAGAGGGGCGGGGATCTGCAGTCGATTAGCCAGCCGTGAACCGTGCGGCCTCGTCGGAACCGCTAGTCGCGTTGCCTGGGCTGTAGGAGTGCGCGCCGGCCCCGGCGAGCTTGCCGCCGTCGACGATCAGGTACTCGTCGCGAATCGGGCGCTCATCGAACCAGCACTCGAGGATCTCCCGGACGCCTGCCGCGTAGCGAGCTTGCGCCGAGAGCGTGGTGCCGGACGTGTGCGGGGTCATCCCGTGGTGGGGCATCGCCCGCCAGGGGTGATCCTTCGGGGCGGGCTGCGGGAACCAGACGTCGCCGGCGTAGCCGGCCAGTTGGCCGCTCTCGAGCGCCCGCGCAACCGCGTCGCGATCGCAGATCTTGCCGCGCGCGGTGTTCACGAGGTAGGCACCGCGTTTCATCTTCCCGATCAGCTCGTCGTCGAACAGGTGCTCGGTCTCAGGATGCAGCGGCGCGTTAATCGTCACGACGTCGCAGACACGCACGAGCGACTCGACGTCCGGGTGATACGTGACGTTGAGGTCTTGTTCGAGCTCGGGAAGACGGTGGCGGTCGGTGTAGTGCAGTCCGACCTCGAACGGCTTGAGCCGTCGTAGCACCGCGGAGCCGATGCGCCCGGCCGCGACGGTACCGACCTGCATCCCCTCCAGGTCGTAGGCGCGGGACACGCAGTCCGCGATGTTCCAGCCCCCGTCGACGACCCACTGGTAGGACGGTATGTAGTTGCGCACGAGCGACAGGATCATCATCACCACATGCTCGGAGACGCTGATGCTGTTCGAGTACGTCACCTCGGCCACGGTGATTCCCCGCTCGATCGCCGCCTGCAGATCGACGTGGTCCGAGCCGATCCCGGCTGTCACCGCCAGCTTCAGCCGCGGCGCCTCGGCGATCCGCTCCGCCGTCAAGTAGGCGGGCCAAAACGGCTGCGAGATCACAATCTCCGCCTCAGGAAGTTCCCGTTCGAAGACTGACTCTGGCCCGTCCTTGTCAGAGGTCACGATCAGCCGGTGCCCGCGCTCCTCGAGGAACCTACGAAGCCCAAGCTCGCCCGACACGCTTCCGAGAAGCTCGCCCGGCGTAAAGTCGATACGCTCAGGGGTCGGAGTCGTCTGACCATCGTAGTAGCGCTCTATCTTCGGAACCTCGCCGCGGGCGTACGACGTCGGATAGCCCCCCACGGGGTCGTCGTAGAGAACGCAGAGGACGTTGGCCACCTCGCTGTCCCTTCCTGTTTGCAGGCTCGGAGGTCGAGCCCGTCGCGTGCGTCTGACCTTCCCCCGCTTCTGGTGAACAGGATACAGGGTTGGCGGCCGAACTTGTCGCGCACCAGGCCGTCACCGTCGCGAGCACGGGCGCGAGGTTGTCACTCGGATGGCAGGTTTCCCCCGGCGCGAAGTACGAGTCGTTGAAGTCGAGGTAGCGGACGAGCGTCCCGTTGTGGAGAGCGGCGCGGTCGGGCGCCGTGCGCCCGCCGCCGATCAGCGTGCAGAGCGGGCGTCCGCCGAAGTCGTCGAGCTGCGCTCGGATAGCGCGCACCGCTGGGGTGCCGAGCGCGCCAAACGCGCAGCCGAGCGCATCGAGGACGCGGATCTTCAACTCGTGCCGGGCCTCCTCCGCGAGGTCGTCGTACGAGCTCGCGACGACGAAGCCGGCGAGTCGGGCTACGACGGTCGTGCGCTCCCGCGCGGCAAGCCGCGGCCCGGTACCTCGGCAAGCACGACAGCGTCGTTGTGCTCGGTGCTGGACGTCGTCGAGATAGTCGAGGCGCTTGCAGCTCCCTCGCGCCCCTCCCAGTGGAGGCCGCGGGCGTGGCCGAGCATTGAGACTTCGGCGATGTCCCGGCGGAAGAAGAGCGAGACGTCCAGTCGGTGACGACCCGCAGTTTTCGCTACGCGAGTGGGAGCTGGGAGAGGTGGTATGTCCGCGTCACGAACCAGCCGAGGAAGCCCCAGAGGCGGAGCCCGAGCACGTCGCCGATCCCCTTGTGGCGCCCGAGCGTCGCCACCATCCCGCGCATGCGGTAGCGATACGGCCTCGGCGCCCCTGGAGGTTCTTCGCCAGTCCCGCGCCTGGCGGAGGGCGTGCTGGCTCGTCGGTGGATCGGGGCGGTCTGGCGTGGCAGCGTTCGGCACGCGAGCGCAGTCGCCGAGCGCCCAAACGTTGCCGCGGCCCTCGACGCGGAGCATGTCATCCACGCGTACCCGGCGGCGCTCGTCGAGGGGGAGGCCGAGCTCGGCGAGTAGAGGGTGGGCGCGGGCCCCCGCCGTCCAGACGAGGGTATGCGTCTCCAGGCGACTACCGTCGGAGAGTACGGGACTGTCCTCTTCGACGAGCACCTAGCGCTGCCGCGCTCGGCGCGAGAGGCGTACGCGAGCGGGCCGATGGGCTTCTTCGTGCCGAAAGGAGAGGCCACCATCTGGCGGGGGCCGATGCTCTCCAAGGTGATCGACAAGTTCCTCGGCGGCGTTGAGTGGGGCGAGCTCGACTACCTGCTCGTCGATCTGCCTCCGGGTACCGGGGATATCCAGTTGAGCCTCTGCCAGAGGATTCCCCTCACCGGCGCGGCGGTCGTCTCGACGCCGCAAGATCTCGCCTTCAACGTGGCCGAGAAGGCCGTCTTCATGTTCAACAAGCTACGCACTCCGGTCGTTGGGTTGGTCGAGAACATGAGCGGCTTCGAGTGCCGGCACTGCGGCCAGCGTGAGGAGATCTTCGGCAGCGGCGGCGCCCGGCGATTCGCGGCGGCGAGTGGGATCCCCTTCCTGGGTGAGATCCCCCTGATCGACCGGAGATCGCGGAGATGACACAGCCATCCGAGACCGAGGTGCGGATTCTCTGGCACGACGGGCCATCCCGGTGAGGTCGGTCGCGGTACAGCGTGTAGAACGAAGGCGACGGCTTGCAGCGACAGCCCTCGAGGGAGTCGAGCGATGTCCAGCTCGCGTTCGGACAGCCACGCTGATGCGCCACCCGGAGGCTCGCGGTGCGGGGCTTCGACATCGAGGCGCTCCTCTTCGCGGAGTAGTTCAACGCGTTCGAGTCTACCGCATTTTGTACCCGTGGTGTACCCGCAGTGCCCATCAGCTCAACCATCGGAAAAAAAAAGCCCCGCATAACGGGGCTTTTCATCGGGGCGCCGAGATTCGAACTCGGGACCTCTAGTCCCCCAGACTAGCGCGCTAACCAGGCTGCGCCACGCCCCGCGACCGCGTCATCCTAGCGGCCATCCCATTTCCGCCGCGACAATAGTGCCACCGGAGACGGCGTCGTGGTTGGGGTGGCATCTCGAACGCCCCATCTAACGGTTTCGCCTCGGCGAAACCGTTCAGCCGAGCTTCTTGTACAGCCGGTCGACGAGGTCGGGCATCTGCTCGAGCCTGTCGGTGATCACGCGGATCCGGTACTCGCGGAAGTGCTCTGGCTTGACGCCGAAAGCCTCGGCGAGGCGCGCGAGCACGTCGTCCGACGGGACGGGCCTGTTGCCGTGAACGATGTGGTTCAGATAGCCGGCCGAGAGGTCCGTCTTGTCGGCGAGCGCCCGGTAGGTGAGGCCGGTCTCCGTCATCAGTCGTTCCATCGTTACGCCAAGACCGTCATCCGAGTATGCGCGACGCTTTGCCACTAGAGCTCCTCTATCCAGGTACGAACGGTTTCACGCGGGATCCGGTCGTCGGCACCGGTTGCCCGGATGCGCACGTCTACCGCCCCGTCGTCCAGTGTCTTCTTGCCGACCGTAATCCTGATCGGCACGCCGAGCAGATCCGCGTCGGCGAACTTCTCGCCCGGGCGCTGCGCCCGGTCGTCCAGTAGAACCTCGAGACCTCCCGCGGCCAGGAGCTCGGCAACCTCGACGGCGACGTGGAGGACGTCAGGTGCCGTGCCGTGAAGCGAGAGCACGTGCGCGTCGTAGGGAGCGATTGAGCGCGGCCACGAGATCCCATGCTCGTCGTGCCGCTGCTCGACCGCCGTGGCCATGATCCGACCGGGCCCGATGCCATAACACCCCATCAGAACCGTCTGCTCGACGCCGTCGTCGTCCAGGAACGTCGCGTCGAGCGGCGCCGAGTACCGCGTGCCGAGCTTGAAGATGTGGCCGACCTCGATCGCGGTCTGGAACGTCAGGCGCCCACCGCAGTTCGGGCAGCTGTCACCCTCGATCGACTGCCGGATGTCGGCAAGCCGCGCGGTGAAGTCGCGGCCATGCTCGACGCCCTGGAGATGCCAGCCGGTGCGGTTCGCGCCTGCAACGAACTGGCCGTCCCGGAGCGTCTCGTCGGCCACGATCTCGCCCTTGAACCCGACGGGGCCGAGCGATCCGGGGTCGGCACCGAACGCCACCCTGATCTCAGCTTCGGTTGCGGGGCGGAATGCGCCCCCGAGAGCAGCAGCGAGCTTTGCCTCCTCGAGCCGGTCATCGCCGCGGATGAGTCCCAGGATGAGCCGACCGTCCTCCATCGTCACGGGCATCGCCTTCGACGTTGCCGCCGGGTCGATTCCGAGGAGCTCCGCGAGAGCGTCGATCGTCGTGACGCCTGGCGTCGCAACCTCGGCCGGGCTCTCGAGAGGCCCGGGAAACGTCGGAGCGCGAGGCACCCCACGGGCAACCTCGAGATCGGCCGCGTAGTCGCAGTTCTCGCACGTCACGAGCGTGTTCTCCCCTGATCCGGAAGGCGCAAGGTAGTCGATCGACTCGCTGCCGCCCATCATCCCGGGCTCGGCCTGCACCGCCACGGCCTCGATGCCGCAGCGCTCGAAGATTCGTCCATATGCTCCCGCATGCTTCTGGAAGCTGACGTCGAGGCCGGCCTCGTCCCGGTCGAACGAGTACGCATCCTTCATCACGAACTCGCGCATGCGGAGCAGGCCACCGCGCGGCCGGGGCTCGTCACGACCCTTCGTCTGGAAGTGGTAGAGCGTCTTCGGCAGATCACGGTAGGAGCCCAGCTCGGAGAAGTGGAACGTCACGGTCTCCTCGTGCGTCATCGAGAGCACGAACGGGCGGCCGGCCCGGTCGGGGAACTTGAACAGCTCGGGCAGCGAGTACCGGCCTGTCTTTTCCCAGAGCTCGGCGGGTGCGATGACCGGCATCGACATCTCCTGCCCACCGATTGCATCCATCTCCTCACGAATGATCTGAACGACCTTCTCGTGCACGCGCCAGCCGGCCGGGAGGTAGCTCCACAGCCCGGCGCTGACCTGGCGGATCATCCCGGCGCGGACGAGGAGCTTGTGCGAGGTCGCGTCCGCGTCCGCGGGATCGTCACGCAGCGTGGGGAGAAACAGCTCTGTCTGGCGCCTGACCATGCGGCTGCAGGTTACCGAAGCTGGCAACAATGACTTCAGTCGAGGGGAATCAGCGAGGCTTCTGCCATCGCGAGGGCTGCGGGCTTCGCCATCTTCAATCTCTTCGGTCGCTGCATGCCACCCTCGATCCAACGGTCGATCTCGTGGAAGAGCTCGTCGATCAGGATGTCGGACGACACCTTCTTGAGCACCCGCCCGTGCGCATAGAGGAAGCCGACGTCGCGCCCGCCGGCGATCCCGAAGTCGGCATCGCCCGCCTCCCCCGGTCCGTTCACTGCGCAACCCATCACGGCGACCTCGAATGCCTCGGGGTAGGCCTTGAGGCGCTCCTCGACGACAACCGCGAGGCTCTCGACCCCGACGTTGTCCCGACCACAGGACGGGCAGGCGATCATCACAGGGCCTCGCTCACGCAGCCCGAGTGCCTTGAGGATCTCCCAGGCGACCTCGACCTCCTTCACCGGGTCTGCCGTCAAGGAGACCCGGAACGTGTCGCCGATGCCGTCGGAAAGCAACGAGCCGATTCCGATCGCGCTCTTGATCGTCCCCGCGAACGGCGTGCCGGCTTCCGTGACGCCGAGGTGCAGCGGGTATGGAACCCTGGCGGCGAGCATCCGGTACGCGCGAATCATCGTTGGCACGTGCGTCGCTTTGACCGAGATCTTGAAGTCGCGGTAGTCGAGACGTTCGAGGATCGCCACCTCTTCGAGCGCCGCCTCGACGAGGGCCTCTGCCTGATCGCGCTGCGCGAGCTCCGCGAGGTGTGCGGGAAGCGAGCCCGAGTTCGCCCCGATCCGCATCGCAACGCCCGCCTTCTTCGCAGCCTTGACGACGAGCTCGACCTTGTCCACGCCACCAATGTTGCCCGGGTTGATCCGCACGGCGGCGACGCCGGCATCGATCGCACGGAGCGCAAGCGAGGCATTGAAGTGGATGTCCGCGATGACGGGGATCGGCGAGAAGCGCACGATCCTCGCGAGCGCATCTGCGTCCTCGATCTTCGGCACCGCGCAGCGAACGAGCTCGCACCCCGCAGAGACGAGCGCGGCGATCTGCGCGGTCGTCGCCTCGACGTCGTGCGTCTTCGTCATCGTCATCGACTGGACGACGACCGGCGCGCCACCACCGATCGTGACGCCGCCGACGCGGATCTGAGCGAGACTTCCCATCTCAGGACAGCCGGCCGATGTCGTTCGTCAAGCCGATCATGAACAACAACAGCACGAGTCCGATGCCGACCATCGACACGCGTTCGTAGATGCCGCGCGAGACGGTCTTCCCGCTGATCCCCTCGACGAGCGCGAAGACGATGTGCCCGCCATCGAGGGGCAGGAACGGCAACAGGTTGAGCAACGCGATCGAGAGCGAGATCAGCCCGAGCACCCAGAGGAAGCTGTTCGTCGACTGCTTCGCCGCATCGGACGAGCCCTGGACGATCCCCACGGGACTCGAGATGTCCTTCCGGCCCTCGCCGGTGACGAGCCGTCCGAGTGAGGTGAAGATGCGCTGTGAGACGCGTCCCGTCGTGACGAGCGATTCACGTGCCGCCTCCGGCGGCGAGAGGCCCGCACCCGCGAGCAGAAAGCCGAGCCGGTAGACGCCGGCGTCGCTGTCTGCCGGCCGCGGCCCGAGCGTCACCCTGGCGCCGTCACGGATCACGACGAGCGTCAGCGGCTTCCCGTCGGATCCGGCGATCGTTCGAGGGATGAGCTTGCCCGTCATCGGCGTACCGTTGATCGACTCGATCCGGTCGCCGGCAACGATGCCGATCGCGGCTGCAGCGCTGTCGGCCCGGACGCCTTCGACCGTAGTTGTCGCCTTGCCCCCCGTCGTCATGTAGAGCGCTGCGAAGATCACGATCGCGAAGAGGATGTTTGCGGCAGGTCCGGCGAAGATGACGAGCACGCGCCGCCAGGTGGCAGCACGCCAGTAGGCATCCGGGCCGAGCGCGTCCCCGAGGTCGGTCACACCCTTCTCGACGTCGCGCCTCATCGGCTCGCTCAGATCGGTGCCGGCAGCGGCAGCGGCGAAGGTCGCAAGCGAAGAACGAGCCGCATCGTGGTCGCCGATCGCAAGAGCACGTCGCAAGCGCTCGGCAGCATCGCTCAGCCCCGGTGCTTCCTCGAGGACACGTCCAAGCGACTGATCGACGTCGGCGGGAGCCGGCCGATGCATGCCCGGGATCTTCACGAAACCGCCGAGTGGAATCATGCCGATGCCGTACTCGATCTCTTTCCTCGTCCTCTTGACGATCGCAGGGGGAAAGCCGATGTAGAACTTCCGCGGTCGCATCTTGAGGGCAAGTGACGCCGAGAAGTGCCCGAGCTCGTGGATGAAGATGAGAAATCCGAGCCCGACGATGGAGATGAAAATCGTCATGCGGGTACGAGCCTCCGCTCCGCAAGCCGCCGAGCCTCGGCGTCGGCAGCCACGAGATCAGAGAGGTCGCGCGCCGGTGATCCGTCTACCTCGTCGAGGGCACCGGCCACCGTGTCAGCGATATCCAGGAACCCGATCCGCCCCCCGAGGAACGCCTCGACCGCGACCTCGTTCGCAGCGTTGTATGCGCACGGGGCCGTGCCACCGCGCTCCCCCGCAGCCCGGGCGAGCGGCAGAAGCGGAAATGTCTCGTCGTCGACCGCCTCGAAGCGAAGGTCGAGGCCGTGCTCGAGGTCGAGTGCCGCTGCTGCAACGGCGGGCCGGTCGGGATAGCCGAGTGCGAACGAGATGGGGACGCGCATGTCCGGGCTTCCGAGATGCGCCAGGAGCGCGCCGTCGCGAAACCGAACGAGCGAATGAACGATCGACGCTGGATGCACGACGACCTCGATGTTCTCGTACGGCAGGCCAAAAAGCCAGCGCGCCTCGATCAGCTCGAGTCCCTTGTTCGCGAGAGTCGCGGAGTCCACACTGATCTTTCGTCCCATCGACCAGGTTGGATGGGCGAGTGCGTCCGCAACGGTGACGTTCGCCAGCTCGTGAGCCGATCGGCCGCGGAAGGGCCCACCCGATGCGGTGAGTACGAGCGCGTCGATCGTCTCGGGCGCTCTCCCCTCGAGACACTGGAAGAGCGCTGAGTGCTCGCTGTCGACCGGCAGGAGGAGTCCCCCGCCTCGCCGATGCGCAGCGACGGCGAGCTCACCGGCGGCGACGAGGCTCTCCTTGTTGGCAAGAGCGAGCGTGACGCCGTGCTCGAGCGCCCAGAGTGTCGCCTCGACGCCTGCGAACCCGACGATGGCGTTGAGCACGATGTCCGGCTCACAGGCCTCGAGAAGCGGAACGGCGGATCCACCGACCTGCAGGTGCGAAACGCCGTGCTCGAGCCCGAGAGCGTCGAGCGGCTGCGAGCCAGACATCAGTCCGCACAGTTCGAGATCGGCTCGAGAGGAGATGATCTCGATCGCCTGGCGGCCAATCGAGCCCGTTGCTCCGAGGAGGGCGACGCGCTTCACACGCATAGCGTGCCAGTCACGGCAGGGGTCACGTCAGCGCGAGGACTGTGTAGAAGGCCGCAGGCCCGGCCCAGAGGAGCGAATCCACCCGATCGAGCACGCCGCCGTGCCCTGCGAGGATCCGACCCGAGTCCTTGACGCCGAGGTCGCGCTTGATCGCCGACTCGAAGAGATCCCCGAGCGTCGACGAGAGTGCGATAGCTGCGCCGAGAGCCAGGGCCTCGAGGTTCGTGAGGTACCCCTGGTCGTACATCGCGAAGAAAGCAACCGTCATGGCCGCGATCGTGCCGCCGACGAAACCCTCCCACGACTTGCCCGGCGAGATCCGCGGCGCCATCTTGTGCCGGCCGATTGCGCGGCCCACGGCGTAGGCGGCGGTGTCGTCCGCGAACACGGCGATCAGGACCGTGAAGATCACGAGACGACCGTTGTCGGGAATGTCGCGGAGCAGGAGCAACGCGGAGATTCCTCCGCCGACCCAGACGACCCCGAGGAGGGTGAGCGAAATCGCTGCGGTTGCGGATGGCCGCGCATCCGAGACGCCGAAGATCAGGAACGCGACAAGGATCGTGGCAAAGATGCCTCCGACCATCCACGCGATGTTCCCCGTCTCGGCACCGACGAGCGTGAGCAGGAGTCCGACGTAGCCGGCGAGCACGATCGGGCGGAGGCCACGGCCCATCGTGTACAGCTCGTGGAGCGCGATCATGCCGCCGATCGCCGCAAGTCCGAACAGCCACCAGCCGCCAAGCCAGACGAGGCCGAGGACGAGCGGCAGGAGAACGAGCGCCACCCCGATGCGCGACCAGAAACCGCTCATCGGCCGCCGAACCGCCGGTCACGGGACGAGAACGCAGCGAGGGCCGCGCGCAGGTCCTTGTCGCCGAAGTCCGGCCACAGCGTCTCGGTGAAGACGAACTCGGCGTAGGCGGTCTCCCAGAGCATGAAGTTCGAGATCCGGAACTCGCCCGACGTGCGGATGAGCAGGTCGATCTCGGGCAACGCGGGCGCGTTGAGACGCGCGACGATCGCGGCCTCGTCGACCTCGGCGGGCGTGAGACCGTCCTCGACGCAGCGGCGCGCAGCATCGACGAGCTCGGCTCGGCCGCCGTAATCGAACGCAATCCAGAGATCGAGCGTTTCGCGGCCCGCGGTAGAGATCTCGAGGGCGTCCATCGCCGAGCGCGTCTGGGGCGGGACGCGGTCGCGTCGGCCGAGAAAGCGGGTGCGTACGCCCTGTTCCGCGAGATCGGGCAGCTCTCGGCCGATCGTCTCATCGAGAATCTCCATCAGAGCCGCGACCTCGTCGGGAGGACGCGTCCAGTTCTCCGTCGAGCACGCGTACACGACGAGCGCTCCGACGCCTTCGTCGATCGCCGCCTCGACAGTACGACGAAGCGCTCGCGTTCCCTCGCGGTGGCCCGCTTCGACGGGCAGCCCCTTGCCCGCCGCCCAGCGGCCGTTCCCATCCATGATGATCGCGACGGTCCGTGCCCGGGCCGCATCTTCCGACGGAACCGGCGTGCCGATCTCTTCTGTCTCGTTCAAGGTCGGAAGGAGGTTCTAGACCTCCATGATCTCGGCCTCTTTGTGTTTCAGAAGATCGTCCAGTTTCTTCACGTGCTCGTCTGTGAGCTTCTGCACCTGCGCTTCGGCGCGCCGCTCCTCGTCGTCTCCCACAGCGCCGTCCTTGACGAGCTCCTCGAGATGCTTCATCACGTCGCGCCGTACGTTCCGGATTGCGATCTTGCCCTCCTCGGCGTACCGGCGCACCACCTTGGCGAGCTCCTTGCGCCGCTCTTCCGTGAGAGACGGGATCGGGAGCCGGATCAGCTTGCCGTCGTTCGACGGCATCAGCCCGAGGTCGGACTCCTGGATCGCCTTCTCGATCGCCTTGATCTGGCCCGCGTCGTACGGCTGGATCGAAAGAAGCCGTGCCTCGGGCGCGGAGATCGTCGCCATGTTGCTCAGAGGCGTTGGTGTCCCGTAGTAGTCGATCGTGATCCGATCGAGCAGCGCTGCCGATGCCCGTCCGGTTCGGACGCTGTTGAACTCGACGCGGGTGGCGCCGATCGACTTGTCCATGCGCAGCTCACAATCGACGAGGAAATCCTCGATCGCCGTCATGTCAGGCCTCCTCTCGGGTCGCGACGATCGTGCCGATTCGCTCCCCCGAGGCAACCCGCACGATGTTCCCCTCGGCGAGCTCGAAGACGTGAATCGGGACGCGGTTGTCCATGCAGAGTGAGAGCGCGGTCGTATCCATGACCTTGAGGCCGCGCTCGATTGCCTCGAGGTGGGTGATCTCAGGGAGGAACTGCGCGCTTGGATCGGTGCGTGGGTCACCGTCGTAGACGCCTGGCACGCCGTTCTTGGCCATCAGGATCGCCTCCGCGCCGATCTCGAGCGCTCGCAGCGCCGCAGCAGTGTCCGTCGTGAAGAACGGGTTGCCCGTTCCGGCAGCGAAGATGACAACGCGACCCTTCTCGAGGTGCCGCATCGCCCGTCGGCGGATGTACGGCTCGGCGACCTCCGAGACGGCGATTGCCGACTGCACGCGGGTCTGTGCTCCGAGCTTCTCGAGCGCGTCCTGGAGCGCCAGGGCGTTCAGCAGCGTGGCGAGCATGCCCGCGTAGTCGGCCGTCGCGCGCTCCATCCCCTCCGCGGCCGCAGCCATGCCACGGTAGAAGTTCCCTCCCCCGACGACGATTGCGAGCTCGGTGCCGGCCTCGCGGACGTCGACGACCTCGCGCGCGACGGCTGTCACCGTCTTCGGGTCGACGCCGTAGTCCCTGTCGCCCATCAGGCTCTCACCCGAGAGCTTCAGGAGGACACGACGGAAGGGCACGGGCGTGCCGACAGTGCCGACAGGCAATGGGGCCACCTTGTCGTCCGCCCGTGCGCTCACGATCCTGCGACCGAGATCCGCTTGAAGCCCTTCAACGTCGCGCCGCCAGCGGCCAGTGCCGAGCCGACAGGCGCCGACTGATCGTGAATCCATGCCTGATCGGCGAGAACGCCGCCGGGTGCAGCCGCAAAGAAGCGCTTGCCGAGCATGCCGTCGACGATCTTCTCACGTGCAGCCTCCGGCTTGGAGAGCAACTCGTAGGAGTTGAGATATACCTGTCGTTCGGCCTCGATCGTCTCGGTCGGCACCTCGTCTCGGGTCCCCCACTCGGGTGCCGCGAACGAGATGTGCATGGCGAGCTGCCGGGCGAGAGCTTCGTCGCCGCCTTCGAGCTCCACGAGGACACCGATCTTGTGAGCCGGTGGATGGACGTACGCAGCGATGGTCGACGCGTCGGAGTAGCGCTCGGCACCGACGACGACGATGTTCTCGCCGAGCTTGCCCATAAGCCCCATGCGCTCCTCGTCGAACGACTCGACGACTTCGACGCCGTCCGCCTGAACCGCGCGCAGAACACGCTCGGCGAACGCCTGGAATTCCTCGTTCTTCGATACTGGCTCCGTCTCGCAGCCGACGCCGACGATCGAGCCAACGCCACCGTCGATGATCACACCGACAAGCCCTTCGGTCGTCTGCCGGTCGGCACGCTTTCCAGCCTGGGCCATCCCCTTCTCACGCAGCAGCGTGCGGGCGGCGCCAAGATCGCCATCCGTGTCCTGGAGCGCTCGCTTGCAATCCATCATGCCTGCGCCCGTGAGCTCTCGAAGCTCCTTGACGAGGCCTGCACTGATCTCGGTCACGCGTGTTCTCCTCTCAGTGAGCGACGATGCGCGGAAGCGCCTTCGCCTGCTCGATCCAGTCGGCGACCTCGTCCGCGCTCGGAACGCGGCCAACGAGGTTTCGAGCCTCGTTCGTCTCGGCGAGCCCCGTGACAAGGTTGTCGACATTGCGTTGTGCGAGCTCGGGCACGGAGTCGACCCCCGCTGCCTCGAGCAACTCGGCGAACTGGGGAACAACGCCGACGACCCGGATGAGGTCGGCGTGGTTGACGAAGCGGAGGACGCGAACTGCGTCGATCCCGGTCGCCTCGACGAGGGTCGAGCGGCCTTCCGGCGTCGCACCCTTCTCGAGCAGCGCGTCGATCGTTGCAACCCCGGCGCCTCTCAGCTTGTCGGCATATGCGGGTCCGATGCCCTCGATGTCGAAGATGTCGCCGGTCTGCTCGGGAGTCGCTGCCTCGTCGGCGACAGGCTCGGCGGGCTTCGCGGCGGCTGCTTCCGCCTCCGCTGCTTCCGCTGCCGCTGCTACCTCGGCTGCGGCAGCCTTGGCCGCAAAGTCCTTCTCCGAGACCTTGCTCTGGCCGGCGGCGATACCGTCCGCGAGCGCGCGGACGATCAGCGAGCACGAGCGAATCGCATCGTCGTTCCCCGGAATCACGAACTGTGCCTCGTCGGGATCGCAGTTTGTGTCGACGATCGCGATCACGGGTAGGTGAAGGCGCTGGGCCTCACGCACGGCCAACGCTTCCTTCTTGAGGTCGACGATGAAGATCGCGTCGGGCTGACGCTTCATGTCGGCGACGCCACCGAGGTTGGCCTCGAGCTTCTCGAGCTCGGCCTCCATCGTGATTCGCTCCTTTGCCGGGAGGAGCGCGAGCTGTCCCTCGTTTTTCAACCTCCGAAGATCGTGCAGGTAGGCGATCCGATCCTGAATCGTGCGCCAGTTCGTGAGCAACCCGCCCAGCCAACGATTTGCGACGAACGGCATGCCGACGCGTGTTGCCTCGGTGCGAACGGCATCCTGGGCCTGCTTCTTCGTGCCGACAAACAGGATCGTGCCGCCGCGCTCGGCGATGTTGCGCGCAAAGTCGTATGCGTCCTCGACGAGCTGCTGGGTCTGCTGCAGGTCGATGATGTAGATGCCGCCGCGCTCCGTGAAGATGAATCGCTTCATCTTCGGGTTCCAGCGACGTGTCTGATGGCCGAAGTGAACTCCAGCCTCCAGCAGCTCCTTCATGGAGACAACTGCCAACAGGACCAGCCCCTTTCAGTGTGGTTTCAGAAGTCGTGCTCCGACGGGCCTTGACGGAACCGGGCTCCGATCGCGGAGCCACGGCACCACCGCCCTGACGCTGATCGCCGGGTAGTTGGAACGTGAGTCCGGATGGTAGCCGAGAGCGGAGTGTCGTCCGCGTCAGCGCCGCGCGATGTCGAGCGCGGCAGCGAGGTCTGAAGGGAGCTCCGACGAGATGTCGATCGACTCACCGGTCAGAGGATGTTCGAAGACGAGGCGGCGCGCGTGGAGGAACTGCCGCTCGAGCCCGAGATCGCCGCCGACGCCGTACACGGGGTCGCCACTCACCGGCAGGTCGATAGCCTCGAGATGAACGCGGATCTGGTGCGTGCGCCCTGTCTCGAGCTTGACATCGAGCAGAGTGTGCACCCGCAGGGTCTCTACCACCTCGAACCAGGTGACTGCTTCACGTGGTGTCGGTGTATCCAGCGAGTGGCGGGTGCGGTCGCGCCGATCCCGTCCGAGCGGGGCCTCGATCCGCCCCGACATCGAGGCCGGGAAACCGCGAACGAGCGCGGCGTACGTGCGCTCGACCTCGCGCTTGCGGATCATTTCCTGCAGTAGGTCGTACGACTCGGACGACCGGGCGACGATCAGAAGGCCGGAGGTATCCCGGTCGAGCCGATGGACGATCCCGGGTCGATCATCGTCATCACCGCCCTCAGCGCCGTGCTCGAGGAGACCCTGAACGAGCGTTCCCGTCCGGGTAGAGCCCGCCGGGTGCACGACGAGGCCTGTGGGCTTGTCGACAACGAGAAGGTGGTCATCCTCCCAGACGATCGGGATATCGAGCGATTCACCACGCAACGGCTCGACCTCGGGGATTTCGGCCGTGATCTCTTCTCCCCCTTCGAGTCGAAAGCTCTTCGCACGGGCCTCCCCATCGACGAGGACGAGTCCGCCGGCGATCAGACGCTCGGCAAGTGCACGAGATTCGATCTCACGGCGCGCGGCGAGGACACGATCGAGCCGTGCACCCGCCTGCGGCTCAGGAACGTGAAAGCGGAGCCGTGCCAACGCGAGGGCTTGCCCTGTCGGCCGCAACGAACGAGGCGAAGAGCAGCCCGACGCCGACGACGATGAACGTATCGGCGAGATTGAACGCCGGCCAGTAGGCGAAATCGAGGAAATCGGTGACGTGCCCGAGCCGAACGCGGTCGAGCAGGTTCGCGATACTCCCACCGATCACGAGCCCGAGAGCGATGGGAACGAGTGGATGACGCTGCGCGGTTCTCGCGAAGAACACGAGCATCGCCCCCACGGCCACGGCCGTCAGGGCGATGACGGCGGACGTGGAGTCGGCGAAGAGGCCGAAGGCGATCCCGGAGTTCTGGACGTGATGGATGCTGAACGGGCCGATCGTTACGGCGGTGTCGCCGAGCGGCAGCTGCGCAACGACGACGACCTTCGTCAGCTGGTCGGCCACGATCGCCGTGCCGGCGATCACGACGAGCGCGATCCACTGAGCGCGCCCTGCCCCGAGGCGCCGCTTCGCACCAGGGATCGGCTGCAGGGCATTCGTCGAGGATCCCATCCTGACATCGACGCGCCTTGGGGGCGCGCTGCGTGCAGGCTCGCTCACCCGTGCTCCTGCAACCGCTTGTCGTCGAGGCACAGGATCGCGTAGGGAATCGCGTCGAGTCGCTCTTCCGGGATGACCGCTCCACATTTCGCGCAGGTTCCGTACGTGCCCTCGTCGATCCGCGCAATCGCCGCGTCGATCTCCCCCACCACGTTCTCCGCATTCTCGCCGAGCGAGTGATCCAACTCGCGATCGACGAGGTCCGTCGCGTGATCCGCGAGTTGCTGATCTCCTGCCGGCGAGTTGGACTCCCCTCCTTCGTCATCGGCGACGATGTCGGTGGCGGCCTGGAGCATCCGCTCCCGCAACCCGACGAGCTCCGTTCGCCTCGACGCAAGATCGATGGTCATGATGCTCCTTCCTGAGCGTTGGTGAGGCGCCTCTCGGCCTCGTCGAGTGTCAGTCCGACGATCTCGACGGTCTTGTTCCTCGAAGACATGCCACTGACGATCGTGACGCTGGGGCGTTTCAGGTCGAGCCGAATCGGTTTCGGATCTGCGCGGGGCGTCATCACCCCACAGGATAGTCTCGGCTACCCGGCGAGCTTCCGCACATCGTCGGAATCGCTGCGTGGCGGGAGTGACGCCGTCCAGCCCGATGCCGGTGCGGACATGTCGTCCGTCGCTTCCTTCTCCGTCTCCACGGACGCGACAGGATGCCCTTCGTCGACGACCGCGAGGGCCGAGCGCAGAAGCGCCTGCACGCGCCGGACGTCGCCCATCACCTGCTCCTTTTCAGTGATCGCATCACGAAGCACCTTCCGGGCTTCGGCATTCGCCTCCGTCACGATCACGTCTGCTTCACGCCTTGCCGCCTCCTTCAGGTCCTGAGATGCACGCTCTGCCGAGACGAGGGTCGAGCGCAGAAGGCCCTCGAGTTCGACATGGCGCGTGACCTCGGTCTCGAGCTCGTCGACGCGCTCGACGAGCTGCGACCGCTCGCGCCAGACTGCCTCGAAGCTGTCGGCGATGTCGTCCATCATCCGATGAACGGCGCTCTTGCGGTAACCGAGCAGGCCTCGCTTGAGCTGAATGTGTCTGATCTCGACGGGAGTCAATGGCATGACGGTCTCCTCCTTCTACTGCAGGCGCTCGATCACGCCGACCAGCACGCGCTGGACGACGACGAGCGTGATAATGGCAACGATTGGTGAGAGGTCGAGTGGACCGAACGATGGCAGGACGCGACGAAAGATGCGAATGTACGGTTCACAGACGTCGTCGAGAAAGCGCTGTACCCGTTGGAGCGCGAAGGGCATCCGGATCCACGACGTCAGGACATAGGCGAGGATCAGCAGAATGTAGACATCGAAGAAGACCGAGACGAACCGCTGCACGGTCGATGCGATGTCAGCGAGCAGAAAGACAGTGTCGGCGATGCCCACGCTCGGGCTTTCGCTTCGACGCACGGAATCCCTGCGTTAGAACTGTGTCGGAGCCAGGCAGAAGCCTGGCACCGACGCTCTACTCACCCTCAGGCCTGATTGAAGAAACCACCTTTGTCGAGCATGCGGGCACGCTCTTCGGCCGACACCTCGACATTCTTCGGCGTCAGGAGAAAAACCTTGTCGGCGACGCGCTGCATGCTGCCGTTGAGCGCGTAGGTCAGGCCGCTCGCAAAATCGATCAGCCGCTTCGACAGTTCGTTGTCGGCGCTCTGCAGGTTGAGGATCACCGGAACCGAGTCCTTGAACTTGTCCGCGATCTGCTGCGCGTCGTTGAAGCTTCGCGGCAATACGAGGTGCACGCTCGACTTGCTCGTGTCGGCGGACCGCAGCCTCGTGGGCCGAGACGATCGCGACGATGATGCGGCTGCGGCCGGAGCAGGGGCAGCTTCGAGGCTCGAGCTCTCGTCGGTCCAGCCGTCCGGCTCCCGCCGTCTCGGAAGGCGCCGGACGTTCTGCCGCGTCGATCGCGATCGGTACTCCCGGTCGAGCTCCTCCTGCGTCTCGAGACCGTCCGCGTCCCAGTCCTCGTCCTCGGCGATGCCGAAGTAGACGAGCGTTCGATTCCAGACGTCGGAGAACCCCATGACGGGCACGATCGTATCCCAGACGTCGGATCGCGGCGTGGTCAGCTGCGGAACAACGTGCTGCCGACGCGGATCAGCGTGGCGCCCTCCTCGACCCCCACCCTCCAATCCTGCGAGGTACCCATCGAGAGCTGTGCCAGGCCGTGCTGCCGGGCCAGCTCGGCGAGCCGTCGGAACGTGGGCCGACTTGCCTCGCCGTCCTCGCTGAAAGGCGGCATGGTCATCAGGCCACAGATGCCGGGGTGCCGCTCGAGAAAGCCTTCGATCTCGGTCTCCTCGACTCCGCTCTTCGACGTCTCACCGGAGAGATTGACCTCGAGCAGAGCGGGAATCGTGAGCCTTCGGGCCGTCGAGTCCGTCTCGACGGCGTGCACGAGCTCGCAGATCGAGTCGACGATGCGCGCCTTGTTCGACTGCAGGGCGCCGATGAAGTGCCAGCGGAATCTGTCGCCATGCAGCTCGTGCTTTCGCTGCATATCCTGGACGCGGTTCTCGCCGACGACCACGATGCCCGCAGCGGCCAGAACCCCCATGTGCTCGGGCGCGACGTACTTGGTGGCGGCAACGACGGTAACGGCCGGCCCAACCTCGGTGCAGATCGCCTCGTACGCCTCTGCGATCGTGGCAGCGTTCATGCGAAGTCCTCGCGTGCGCGTGCGAGGAGCCGGTCTCGGTCGTTCAGGGTCGGTTCGGTCACGACTGCATCGAGCAGAAGCGCGAGAGCCTGTCCGACCTGTGGGCCTTCGGCGAATCCGATCGAGAGCAAGTCATCGCCCGTGACCGCGAGATCTCCGATGCGGTGTGGCTGTGACCGCTCGTGCTCGACGAGTCGCGCGAGCTGCCCGAGGGCTCCTTGCTCCTCCGCCGGCACGAGCTTCGCATTCAGGTCGGCACGCTTGTGGGCGATCAGGTCGAACGCAAGCTCCTCTCCGTGCTCGGCGAGGAAGCGTCGAGCACGGAGCTCGTCGATCGAGCCGTCGAGGCTGAACGCGTGACCCGCCACGATCCTGGCCGCTGCGTGCTGCACGTCCGTTGGATATCGGAGCCTTGTGAGCACGTCGCGTGCGATCCGTGCCCCGATGAGCGCATGGCTATCCTTCCGCGCGTCGGCCTCGACCTTGCCAAGGTCGTGGAGGAGGGCGGCGAGGCGCACCACGAGGCGGGCGCCCGCGTCGGCGGCGTTCTGCACGACGGTGAAGATGTGCTCCTCGAGTGGAAGCCGCTGCCTCTTCGTGTGCAGCGAGTAGCCGATTGCCGGGAGGAACTCGGGAATCACGTTCGTGAGCACGCCCGTGTCACGGGCGAGCAGCAGCGCCTTCATTGGTGCTCGGCCAAGGAGAAGCTTCGACAGTTCGCCCATCCCGTCCGCCTTGATTCCGCCGCCGATGCGCTCCGCCGAGACGTGCCCGAGGCCCGTCGCGTTCGCGCGCATCTGAGCCTGTGTCTCGGGCGCGACGTCGAACTCGAGTTGAGAGACGAAGCGAAGCGCGCGCACGAGCCGTAGGGGGTCCTCGACAAAGCTCGTGGGCGTGACCGTGCGGATCGTGCGACGCGTCAGGTCGCCCTGGCCGTCGAACGGATCGAGGAGCGAGCCATCGGCGAGGCGACGGGCCATGGCGTTGATGGTGAAGTCTCTCCGCGCCATGTCCTCGTCGAGGGAGATCGAGGGGTTGCTGACGATGGTGAAGTCCCGGTGTCCCGGGCCGGTCGAGCGCTCGGCGCGAGGTGGCGTGAGCTCGATCCCGGCCGGCGCGAGGGCGCGAATGCTACGGTCGCTCGGATAGAGGCGCACGCCGACGAGCTGTCCGTGGACGTCCATGTCCTCCACGCGCCCGTGTGGCTCGAGGAGAGCCCGAAGCTCGGCCTGGTCGACGCGCGGAACAACGAAGTCCTCGTCGTGGTGCCGGAGCCCGAGCAACTCGTCCCGGACCGCACCGCCGACGACGTACGCGTCGATCTCGAGCGAGCGGATGTAGGAGCGGATCTCGGAAGGCACAGTGTGATTCTGCACGTGCCAGTGGTTCGGCGGAGTCGGGCGCAGCTAGACGTGTGCGACGGCCTCGATCTCGACGAGCGCACCGGAGGGCAACCGGGAGACCTCGAACGTCGAGCGAGCAGGCGGACGATCGCCCACGTACCGCGCGTATGCCTCGTTCATGGCGGCGAAGTCGCCGAGATCCTGGAGGAAGACGCTGGTCTTGACCAGGTTCTCGAGCGAACTCCCAGCCTCCTCGAGAATCGCCTTGAGGTTCCGCAGTACCTGATCCGTCTGGGCTGTGACATCGCCTTCGATGGTGGACTCGCCGGGCTTCAGACCGAGCTGGCCGGCGACGAAGACGAGGTCGCCGACGCGGATGGCCTGGTTATAGGGTGCCCCCTGAAACGGTGCGGGAGCGTTCTCGGTGCGGATGACGGTTTTTTCCATGGTCTGCCTCCAACGGCCTAGGAATTGAGCGCTTCGGCAAGTGCGACGCCGAGCGCCTTGAAGATTGCCTCGAGTACATGATCGGTGTTCTCGCCCTCGATGAGCCGCACATGCAGGGTCAGCTGAGCCGTCTCGGTGAGCGTCGCCAGAAACCGAGCGGCGATGTCGGTGCCAAGGCCGCCTGCTCCCGTGAGGTCGGCGTTCGACGCCACGAGCGCGTGTCCGGACGCTTCGACCGCCACCATCGCGAGCGCCTCGGCTGCCGGCATCACACCGCTGCCGTGGGCTCCGTTGCGCAGGAGCGGCGCGAGTGCCTGCCCGAGCGCCGCTCCGGCGGCGTCGACCTCCGCGGCAGGCTCCCCCTGGTCGATCTCGAGCGAGAGATCGAACCGCCCCGCAGCGGCGAGCTCGGTGAGGAGGTGGTCGAGGAGCGGCACGCCCGTTGCGACATTCGTCTCGCCACTGCCGGCAGCGATGCGGGCCCCGCTCACAGCTCCTCGCGCACGATGTCCGCGCCCAGCGCGCGGAGACGTTCGTCGATCCGTTCGTAGCCACGATCGATCTGACGGATGTTGCCGATGCTCGACTGACCCTCGGCGCACAGGGCGGCGATCACCATCGCCATCCCGGCGCGGATGTCGGGGCTCTCGAGCCGCTGGCCGAAGAGCTTTGCCGGGCCGGTGATGACAGCACGATGCGGGTCGCAGAGGATGATCCGCGCCCCCATGGAGACGAGCTTGTCGACAAAGAAGAGCCGACTCTCGAACATCTTCTCGAAGACGAGCACCGTGCCGGTGGACTGCGTTGCCGCGACGACCGCGATCGACGTGAGGTCTGCGGGGAACGCCGGCCAGATGCCGCTCTCGATCTTGGGAATCTGCCCACCGAGATCGTCGACGACGGCCAGCTTCTGGCCGGGACGCACACGGAGGGTCGTCGGACCGACCTCGAACTCGATCCCGAGTTTCCGGAACGCCGGGACGATCGCGATCAGATCGTCCGGCTCGACGTCCTCGATCGTCAGCTCTCCCCCCGTGACTGCCGCGAGGACAGCGAAGCTGGCCACCTCGATGTGCTCTGGTCCGATGCGGTACGAACCGCCACCGAGCCGGTCGGCTCCCTGGATCCGGAGGACGTTCGAGCCGATCCCTTCGATCCGAGCACCGATGCTGACGAGGAAGCGGCAAAGATCCTGGATGTGCGGCTCACACGCAGCATGTCCGACGATCGTCTCGCCCTCGGCGAGCACGGCGGCCATGATCGCGTTCTCGGTGCCCATCACCGACGCCTCGTCGAGGTACATGCGCTTGCCGACGAGCTTGTCTGCTCGCAGGTCGTAGGCGCCATTGATCTCCATCGTCACGCCGAGCTCGGCGAACGCATGGATGTGGGTATCGAGCCGCCGCCGGCCGATCACGTCGCCGCCCGGGGGCGGCACGACGGCCCGCCCGAACCGCGCAAGCAACGGG
>JAJAZN010000293.1 GCA_026785685.1 Thermoleophilia bacterium | reverse complement strand
CGAGGGCAAGCTGCAGGAGCTCTTGGGCGATGCGAAGGAGAAGGTGTCGGACCTGAAGGGGAAGGCCGAGGACGCATTGGAGGACGTGAAGGAGACGTTCGAAGAGGCTCAGGAAGAGCGCGAGGCTGTTCGCCGGAGTGAGGACGAAGCTGCGCCCGCGCCCGAAACGAACGTCGATCGGGACAGGGAACTCCCGCGCGCACTTCCCGCCGGAGCCGAGTAGGCGCGAGTGAGCGACGCGTCGGCATCGCACGGCAGTTCGCCGTCCCGACCCCGTCGGCCGCGATAATGGAGGTATGGCGTGGCGATCGAACCTGGACGGTTGGAACTCGACTGAGGAGTACGGATCTGGCGGAGCCGTGCGGTTGGAGCAGTGGGTTCGACCGCCGGGCCTGGTGGTCGAGCTGTCGGAGGAGGGAGCGCTCGCGCTCGGCCGAGGCTACTGGCTGGAGGTGGAGTCGTTCACGCACCGGCTCGTCAGGGCGCGGCAGCGGCGAGGCGTTCTGGAGCTACGCCTGTTTGGCCGCTGGACGCTGCTTCGCTTCGGAGACCCCGAGGCGGCGGCGGACGAGTCGGGAGCGTTCAGCCGGTTCCCGATCGTGGGCGGATTGCTCGCCCGCAGGCCGGGCGGGTCGATCACGTTCGCACAGACGGTGCGACCGGCGCTTGAGTTACGCGCCACGGTCGACGGATTCTTTCCGCGCCTCAACGGCAGGCCGGGCCGGCCCGTCTGGACGGGGGCGCTGTATCTCCAGGTGGAGCGACGCCTGCACACCGAGATCAGCCACCGCTATTTCACGCGGATGATCCGCGAGGCGAAGCCGTGAAGGTCGTTGTCTTCGGCGCGACGGGAACGATCGGCCGCGCTCTGCTGCCGGCGCTTGCCAGCGAGCATGAGATCGTCGCGGTCTCGCGGCACGAGCGTCCGGAGAGCGACGACGGAATCGTCTGGGTGCGTGCGGATGCGACCGACGGCGTGTCGGTCGCGGCGGCGCTCGCCGGCGCCGACGTCGTCTACTACCTCGTCCACTCGCTCGGCTCGCCCGACTTCGCGTTCCGAGACCGGCTGGCGGCCGAAACGATGGCCCGTGAGGCTGCTGCGGTCGGGCTCCGCCAGATCGTCTACCTCGGCGGACTAGGGGACGACTCGCCAGACCTGTCGGCTCACCTTCGAAGCAGGATCGAAACGGGGATCGCGCTCGCATCAGGCCCAGTGCCGGTGACAACCTTGCGTGCGGCGATGGTGGTCGCCGCCGACAGTGCGGCCTTCGAGACGATTCTCGCCCTGGTCGATCGCCTTCCCGCCATGATCTGTCCCCGCTGGGTCTCGACGCCGACCCAGCCGATCGCGATCGCCGATGTCGTCCACTACCTTGCGGCGGTCTGCGGGCGCACGGAGTGCTTGGGCGAGAGCTATGACGTCGGTGGGCCTGATGTAATGACCTACCGGGAGATGATCGAGCGGATCGGGCGGATCCGAGGACGCCGACCATTGATCGTCGAGGTCCCCGTGCTCACACCCCGCCTCTCGTCCTACTGGCTCCATCTCGTCACGCCCGTGGGAGCCGATGTGGCCCGCCCGCTGATCGAGGGACTACGGAATCCGACGGTCGTGCGTGACGGACGAATCCGGGAGCACGCACCGTTCGCGCTCACCCCCTTCGAGGCGGCGGTGCGAGCAGCACTCGTCCGCGCTGCTTCGAGTGGAGACGGTGACGTCGCTTAACGATAAGCCGACCGAGAGCTCCTTGTGGCTGCGCGTTGGGCTTCCTGTATTTCCCAACGGGACGATGGGCTGGATTCTACGACGGTTGAGTGGCTGATCACCCAGCGGCTGTTCGTTCCGTCTTGAGGCGATCTCAACTCGGCCTTCCAGCGGATATCGAGTTAGTCGATCCTGTTCAGGGCGAGATCGCGCTCCTCGACGGCGAGTTGTTGCACACGGCGAGCGACGGCTCGCAGGGCCAGCAAGGTGCCGCAACTCGGGATCGCTGCGGCGCTCGGGCCGCAGCGCTGTGGCGCGGACAGAAAATCGCATTAGCAGGCTTTTCTTGAGCGGGAGTGACGCGACTCGAACCCGCGACCTCCGCGTGGCAGGACGGCAATCGAGTGGATTAGCCGGTCATAGCGCAAGCAGTGCTTCGTGGTAGACGGCTGGCAGATGGAGACCAGCTCGGGACATCTTCTCGGTGAGTCGAATGCCCCGCAAACAGCCTTGCCACGAACGCCGGGGGGCAGCAGCTGCAGACGCTACTGCTCGACGTCTGCGGGCGGCGGCGGCGCTGCGCGATCAACCCAGATTTCCGCGTCGAACGTCTGATCGGCACCTTCCGCCGCTGTAGGAGTGTGCTTCATCACGTACCACGGCTCGTTGTATCCGCGAATCGAGATCTGGTTTCCCCGGGTCAGCGGGTCGCCCTCGACCTCGAGGACGGCCTCCGTGCCCTCAGGAAAATGACAAAAGCACTTCATGCTGATCTCTTACCCCGCCGAGGTCTCGCGTAACCCTCATCATCCCGGTTCGCTTGCGCAAGTACGATTCTTGCCGGGGGCACTGATCGCAAAGCCTGCATCCGAGCTCTTGCGGGTGTGGTGGAGCAGCGAGCCTCGAGTCTTCCTCTCTATTCCTCTCGACGACGGGTGCTAACAGCACGTTGGGGAGAGCACTTCATGCGGTAGGAGGTGCTCGTCGGTTCCCACCGAGACCGGCGCAGGTTCGTCTTCAACGCTCCCTCGGGCCTCGTAGCCGGTGCCTCCCTGAACGAGGGAGATCCGGATTTGCAGTAGCTCTGCTCCAGATTCGCAGGTGCGTTACTCCAGATTCGCAGTGACCTTTCCCGATGAGCAGAGCGCGAGCGACCTATGGCTGAGTTGATTCCGCGTCATGCGCGGACGATGATCGAGGAGGCCCTCGCGGACACGCGGGTTGTTCTGCTGCTCGGGGCCCGCCAGGTTGGGAAGAGCACGCTGGCGACCGAGATCGCGGCCTACCTAGGCGCCGCCGGTCCGATCACGCTCGACGACGCGACGACACGGGCGGCGGTCGATGCCGACCCGTCAGGCTTCGTCGCGTCGCTTCAGAGGCCAGTCGTGCTCGACGAGGTGCAACGCTCCGAGCAGCTGCTCCTGGCGATCAAGGAGGCCGTCGACAAGGACACCTCTCCAGGCCAGTTCCTGCTCACGGGCTCGGCGAACATCCTCACTGCGCCCAAGATTCACGACGCGCTGACGGGCCGAACCGAGATCGTCGGGCTCTGGCCGTTCAGCCAGAGCGAGATCGAGCGTTCGGGCGCAAATCTTGTCGACCGGCTCTTCAAGGGCAGCGCCCCTCCCATTACCGGAGCCGCTGTCGGGCGCGACGCATTTGTCGAGCGAGCAATCAGGGGCGGCTACCCGGAGGCCTACGGGCGCCCGCAGCGGCGACGCGAGCGCTGGTTCGAGAGCTACATCGAGTCGGTGATCACGCGGGATATTCGCGACCTGGCAGACGTCCGCAGAGTCGACGCGATCCCAAGCCTGCTTCGGCTGATCGCAGCCCAGGCCGCGAACCTCTTCAAAGCAGAGACGATGAGCAACGACTTGAATATCTCCACCAAGACGGTGCAGAGCTACACCGAGCTTCTGGAGACGGTCTACCTGGTCAGGCGGATCAAGGCGTGGCGCGCGAAAATCGGGAAACGCGAGGTGACGACCCCGAAGATCTACGTGGTCGACTCGGGCCTGCTCGCCTACCTTGTTGGCGCCGATCAGAGGCGGGCCGCCAAGGATGACCAGGTAGCCGGCAAGCTGTTCGAGAACTTCGTCGCAATGGAAATTGTTCGGCTCCTCGACTGGGCAGAGACATCGGCGGCGCAATACCACTACCGCGATCGCTCGAGCGGGGACGAGATCGACATCGTGCTCGAGTCGCGCGCAGGCGAAATCGTCTGCCTCGAATGCAAGGCGGCTGCGACTGTGAGGCATGAGGACTATCGCGCGATCGCGAAGTTGCGCGACGCACGAGGCGAGCAGTTCGTCGCCGGGGTCGTCGTCTACACCGGGACGGAGACGAAAGCGCTCACGGAGAAGATCTGGGCCGTCCCGGTCAGCGCACTCTGGGGTGTTGCAGACCCGTCGGCACGAAGATCCTGACGCCGCACTCGGCGGCGGTGCACGGTCGCCGGCGCCCGAGCTGACGGGGCGGGGTTGAGGCACGGAACTGGTCGCACCGGCTCATCCCGCGAGTTGCCCACCGTCCTCGGAGACCCGCGAAACGGCTTGAATCAGCTGATCACCTTGTGGACGAGGAGGTGCTCGTCACGGTCACTCGGAAGGGGTTTCGCAACCCATGTGCTCGTCGAAGCTGATCCCGAAGGGCCGACCTGTCGAAGGGCAGTTCGTTTCACCGGAGAACGAGCAAGGCGATCCCGCAGACAACGAGCACGGCGCCCGCGAGCCTCAGCCGAGTCACGCCTTCGAGCAGTACGACGGCAGCGAAGGCGGTCGCCATGACGACGCTTGTCTCCCGAACTGCGGCGACCGATGCCGCCGAAGCACGCTCGAGCGCCGCGAGCACAAGCGTGTAGGCGGCAAATGAGAGGATGCCAGCGACGACCGCAGAGACGCCGAACTCAGCCTGCACGCGAGCGCGTCCCTTGACCGCGAGGGTCGCAACCGCGTACCCGAGTGCCGCCGGGATCATGCTCAACTCGAGATAGGTGATCGGGCTTGCATGGGTGATCCCACGTTTGTCGAGCAGTGTGTACGAGGCGATGATGGATGCGATCCCGAGGGCAAACGCGAGGGCGTGTGGGTCTGTGGGCCGTCGCGGGCCGCGGACGAGCTGCACACCGAGTCCGACGAGGACGACGCCCACCGCCTGCGTGGGCGAGGCGTCGTGCCCGAGCACAACGACCGAAACGACGAGCACGATCACGGGGGCGACTCCACGCGCGATCGGATAGACGAACGACAGCTCCGCTTTCCGGTACGCGGTCGCGAGGAGGGCGAAATAGAGAAGCTGCAGCATCGAGGTTGCGACGATGTACGGCCACACCGCAAATTCGGCCTCGAACCGCATTGCCGCTACTGGAGCGAACACGACCACCGCGGCGACGAGGGCAACGGCGGTCGCGCTCTCCGGGTCGCGCGACCTCGCGAGGAGAACGTTCCAGAACGCGTGGAGGACTGCGGCGCCGATCGCGAGAGTGAACGCCAGGGGCGGCATCTCGTGAGCAGAGTATTCTTTCGATCCGGATGGAACGAGTCCGCGCGCTGATGTTCGACTTCAACGGGACGCTCTCCCACGACGAACCGCTGCTCTGCGCGATCTACCGCGACCTCTTTGCGAAGCACGGCCGCCCGATGACCGAGGAGCAGTATTACAGCGGCCTTGCCGGCCTCGCCGACGAGGCGATCATCGGTGGCTGGCTCAACATCGACGGCCCACTTCTCGGCTCACTGATCGCCGAGAGGATAGAACTTTACGCGATCGCGGCAGCAGACGGATCGTCGGTGAGCGAGTCGTCGCGCGAGACCGTGCGTTTCGCGGCTGCGCATGTCCCCGTTGCGATCGTCTCCGGCGCCTTTCGGGCCGAGATCGTGCCGGTCGTCGAGGCCGCCGGCCTCCTAAATGAGCTCACCTCGATCATCGCCGCCGACGACGTGGAGCATGGCAAGCCACACCCGGAGGGGTACCTCCTCGCACTCGAGCGTCTCGGTGTACGGCCACAGGAGGCAGTCGCGTTCGAGGACACGGAAGCCGGGGTTGCAGCGGCGAAGGCGGCCGGAATCCGCTGCCTCGCCGTCCGCGGAACCCTGCCCGACGGTCGTCTCGCGGCGTCCGATGAGATCGTGGATAGCATCGACGTCGCCCTCGTAGAACGAATTCTCGAGGAGAGCTGAGCCGTACTCGCGACCCTCGCGATCGACCAGGGAACGCCGGGCACAACCTGCCCGATCGTCGACGAGAGCCTTCGGGCCATCGGGCTCGGCTACCGCGATATCGCAAGGCGGATGTGCTCCGGGCCGATGGCGTGACCTGGGTCATCGCTCATCGTGGGGCCTCCGCGGAGGAGACGGAGAACACATTGCCTGCATTCGAGCGGGCGATCGAGCTCGGGGCGGACTTCGTGGAGTTCGACGTTCAGGCATCGAGCGACGGCGGACTCGTCGTCTTTCACGACCTCCGGCTCGACCGGCTCACATCCGCGAGTGGCCCGCTGCGAGCGCGTCCGCTAGCCGAGCTCCGCGAGCTCGGAATCGCAACCCTGGAGGAGGTCCTGGAACTCACCGCAGGCCGCATTGCCGTGATGGCCGAGCTCAAGAACCCGTGGCTCTTCCGCCGCCACGACATCGTCGGGCGTACGGTGCGGCTGCTCGGAGCGGAGGCCGTCGTCGTCTCCTTCTCCCGACGCGCTATTCTCGAGACGCGTCGGCTCCGACCGACATTGCGCACCGTCCAGCACGTGGGTTTCGGAACTTCGATCCGGGCTGCCGCGACGTTCGCATGGGCCGCGGGCTTCGACAACGGCCGGGTCACTCGACGAGGAATTGCTACGGCTCAATCGCTCGGACTCAAGACCCTCGTTTACACCGTCAACGAGCCAGTGCGCCTGCTGGAACTCGAGGCGATAGGTGTGGATGGCGTGTTCAGCGACTGTCCGGGTCTGGCACGGGAAACATTGGCTCGTCGGCCAGACTGAGAAGGCGTGGGCTGTCGGGCGGGAAGCTCGCGACGACTTTCGTGCCGACCACCAGGTCGACCCCCTGCGCTGTCGAGATATCCGCCGTGATCGACCGCTCGCCGGACTCGCTCGCGACGCGCAGGCGCGAAGTCGAGCCCAGGAAGGTGTTCGAGAGCACCTCACCTGCCATCGCGCCTTCGGCCACGAGTCCATTCGCACGGACGACCTCTACGGTTTCTGGTCGCACGAGACAGAGCACACGCTCGCCGCGGGGAAGTCCCCGCGCCGCATCGACCCGGAGCCGAAGCCCGGCGTAGTCGATCGAGCCGTCGTCACCGACGGTGGCCAGGAGGCGGTTCATTGTGCCGATGAACTCGGCGACGAATGGTGTCGCGGGGCTGCCGTACATCTCGGCCGGCGGCCCGATCTGCTCGATCTGACCGCCCGACATCACGGCGACCCGATCCGAGATCGACAGTGCCTCCTCCTGGTCGTGGGTGACGTAGATCGTGGTGATCCCGAGCTCGAGCTGAATGCGACGGATCTCCTCGCGCAGCTGCACGCGCACCTTGGCGTCGAGCGCCGACAATGGTTCGTCGAGCAGCAGCAGCCGCGGCTCGATCGCCAGGGCGCGTGCGAGGGCGACTCGCTGCTGCATTCCGCCCGAGAGCTGGTGCGGGTAGCGGTTGGCGGCCTGGGCGAGGCCGACGAGATCGAGGAGCTCGAGCGCACGGCGGTTGCGATCGGCGCCGCGTTGCTTGCGCACACGGAGGCCGAACTCGACGTTGCGCACCGCGGTCATGTTCGGGAAGAGGCTGTAGGCCTGGAAGACCATCCCGATGTCGCGACGGTTCGGCGGCACGTCTGTCACGTCCTGACCGTCGATCACCACCCGCCCCGAGGTCGGCCTGTCGAACCCTGCGACCAGCCGAAGCGCAGTCGTCTTGCCGCAGCCTGACGGCCCGAGCAACGAGACGAACTCGCCCGTCCCGATGTCGAGGTCGATCCCGGCGAGAGCTACGACCTCCCCGAACCGGCGGTGCAACTGCTTCAGCTCGACGACGGCCATTGCCTATTTCTCCCCTTCGGTTATCGGTGCCTGCCGCCCACGGCCAACCGCCAGGAGTGCCAGCATCGCGGCCCACGTGATCCCGAACGCGAGGAGCGTGATCGCCCCCGCTGGATACGTCTTGTTCTGGTTGATGTACTGGACGTAGACGGAGAACGTTTTGAACTGCGCCAGGCTCGCGATCGTGAATTCTCCCATCACGATCGCCAGGGTCAGGAACGAGCCGGCGAGCGCTGCGGCCTTGATGTTGGGGAGGATCACGCGCCAGAGGGTCGTCGGCCAGCTTGCCCCGAGGCTTTGTGACGCCTCCGTGAGTGTGTGCACGTCGATCGAGCGGAAGCCCGTGTCGAGCGAGAAGTACATGAAGGGAAACGCGAGCACGACGTAGACGGCGGCGAGGAAGCCGTACGGTTGAGCGTAGAACCACTCTGGCGTGCCTCGGTAGACGTCCAGGAGGCCGACTACGAGGATGATCGGTGCGACGACGAAGGGCACGAGCGCGAGAAAGCTGATCAGGGGTCGCAGGCGCGGCACCTTCAGGTGCACCCAGTAGACGGTCGGTACGAGCAGGGCCACGGTGATCGCGATCGTCTCGAGCGCCACGATAAAGCTGAGCTTGATCGTCGACCAGAAGTCGGGATCGTGGAGGATGTAGCTGTAGTTCGCGAGTGTGCAACATTTCGCCGTCTGGTCGTTCCGGAGGCTGAAGAGAAGCGTTGCCAGCAGGGGGATCAGAAAATACGCGGAGCCGAGGAAGAGCCAGACGACGGCTGATGGAGCGATACGACGGCGGGGCGTCATTTCATCCACCTCGACGAGATCCGTTGCAATGGGATGTATGCCAGCATCATCAGGCCGAGCACGACGAACATTCCGAACGCGAGCGCCTGACCGAGATGCGGGTTGTCGAAGACGTCGCCCGAGAGGAAGAAGCCGATCTGGATCGGCACGAGCCCGACGCCTCCGCTCGTGAGCCCGTACGCGGTCGCGTAGGCGGCGAAGGCGTTCCCGAACAGCAGCACCATTGCGCTGAGGAGTGACGGCAGCAGAATCGGCACGCCAATGTGGCGCCAGAACTGCCACGAGCTCGCCCCGAGGCTCGAGGCGGCTTCACGCCACTCCCGGCGCAGCCCGTCGATAGCTGGGGCAATGACGAGGATCATCAGGGGAATCTGAAAGTAGAGGTAGACGATCTCGATCCCGGTCTTCGTGAACAGCGAAAAACCGTGGTCGTACGGATTGAACCCGACCGCCGTCATCGCCTGCGTGCCGACGCCGAGGATGCCGAAGGTCGCGATGAACGCGAAGGCAAGCGGAATGCCTGCGAAGTTCGCAGCCACTCCGGAGAATGTCGTCAGCCCTCCCCGGATCCAACGGGGCGTCCCCTCGCGGATCGCCGAGTATGCCATCAGTAGCCCGATGATGCCGCCGAGGAGTGCCGTCACGAGGCTCACCTCGATGCTGTTCTTGAATGCGGTCCGGTAGGGCTCGTCGAAGAGCGTCCGGACGTTATCGAGTGTGTAGCCGCCTTCGTTCGACTGGAACGCACCGATGAGGACATTCGCGGCCGGCAGCAGTAGAAACGCCGTTGCGTAGGCGAGAAACGGCACCACGCCGAGCCAGGCGAGAGACAACCGTCTCTCCCGGCCCGCCGGAGCGGGCCGGGGGAGGTCGTCCTGTGAAGCTGCCGTGCTCAGAGTGCTACGCGCCGACCTTCTTGGGCCACTCGGTCGCTATCGTGGCCCTCGCGGCCTTGACCTGCGCCGGGCTCGCGAACCGCACCTTGGAATACGCGGCCGCGTTCGGCAACGCCTTGATCATCGCACTCGGCACGACCTTGCGCGCAACCATGTTGGCGAAGAGCGCCGGGTGCGAGTACCCCTTCAACCAGAGCAACTGCCCCTGATCGGAGTAGAGGAACTCCTGCCACAGCCGCGCTGCCCACGGGTGTGGAGCGGTGGCGTTGACCGCCTGGCAGTAGTACGCACCGTAGACCCCGTCCGACGGGATCACCGTCTTGATCTTCGCCGCGGGCGAGTTCTTCCCGTAGGCGAGGTTCAGGTAGTCCCAGTCGATCGTGACCGGGGTCTGGCCCGAGGCGATCGTCGCCGGAGTCGACTGGATCGGCAAGAAGTTGCCGACGCTCTTCAGCTGCGCGAAGAAGTCGATCCCCGGACCGATGTCGTTCAGGCTGCCGCCGTTCGCGATCGAAGCGGAGAAGACCCCGGCAACGGCCGAGCCGGACGAGAGCGGGCTGCCGTTGAGTGCGACCCTGTTCTTGTACTCGGGCTTCAGCAGGTCCTTCCAGCTCTTTGGAGCGGTGCTCCCCATCACAGCACCGTTGACGCCGAACGAGATGACACCCCAGTAGTCGCCCACCCAGAAGCCACGGCCGTCCTTCATCGCGCGTGGGACTTTCCGGAAGTTCGTCGTGAAGTACTTCGCGTACAGGCCCTCGTTCGCGCCGGCGATCGCGAAGGTCGGACTGACGTCGAGGACGTCGGGTGCGCGCGAGTCACCCTTGCGCGAGCGCACGGCCTGGTTCTCCTGAGCCGAGCTTCCGTCGGGGTTGTCGCTCGTGATCGAGATCCCGTACTTCTTCGAGAACGTCGAGATGATCTCGCCGTAGTTCGCCCAGTCGGGCGGGAGGGCGATGACGTTCAGCTTGCCTTCCTTCTTCGCCTCCTTGACGAAGTCGGACAGCTTGGTCAGGCGCCCGATCGAAGGCGGGTCCACGAGCGCCTTACTGCGGGCCGCGAGAGCTGCGGGAGACAGCGACATGACCGTCAGCCCCGCACCTGCCGCAAGACCTCGCTTGAGCAGCTTCTTCCGCCCGAGCTTTTCCTCCTCGAGCCTGCGCAGGAACTCGTACTCCTGCTCTTGAAAATCTTCCACTGACCCTCCGTTCGTCGGCCTTATGAGACTCGATCGTGCCTCAGCGAACCCTCGCACGCCAAGTTCGTTCACCATTCTTACACCGAACGGATACCTTTTGCAGATCACTATCCTGCGCAGACTCCCGGCATGATCGACCCCTGGCGCGCGGAACAGGAATGGCTCCGCTGCGCGTTCCACGCGCACACGACGAACTCGGACGGTGAGCTCACACCCCGTGCGCTCGTCAAGCACTACGAGCGGGCGGGGTACGACGTCCTCGCGGTCACCGATCACTGGTTCCGTAGCGACCCTCCTTCGACCGAACGCCTGCTCGTCGTCCCGAGTGCCGAGCTTAATTGTGTGCTCCCGGGTGACCGCGACGGTCATGTCCTCGCGTTCGGGATCGACGATGCGCTCGCCTCACTCGAAGGCGAGCGGCTCGATCTCGCGGACACAGGTGCGTGGATCACCGACAACGGCGGAGTCGCCTACCTCGCGCACCCATACTGGACAGGTGTGACCCCCGGTTCGCTCGAGCTGCCTGACACCGTTTCCGGAATCGAGGTCTACAACGCCAGCTGCGAACTCGAGATCGGACGAGGCGTTTCGACCGTGCACTGGGACGAGCTGCTCGAAGCCGGACACCGTTGCTTCGCCCTCGCCACGGACGACAGCCACCATCCCGGATTCGACTCCGACCTCGCCTGGACGTGGGTGCGGGCAGAGCGCACGATCGAGGGGGTGCTCGAGGCACTTCAGACCGGCTGTTTCTACGGGAGTACAGGACCCCGGATCACATCCGTCGCAGCTGGCGTCGGATCGGTCGTGGTGGAATGCGACCCCTGCCGCAGTGTCACTGTGATGTTCGGCGTCTCGAGCGGCGCCGCGGTACACGCGGGCCGACTCGGATACCGCCATGGCGGCGAGATCCTCGAGACGACGCCGGATGGGTCGATCACCGCAGCACGACTCGATCTCCCGCGGACGACGCCCTACGCACGCGTTCAGGTCACCGACGAACGAGGCGGTCGGGCGTGGACGAACCCCGTAGGGCCGTAGTCGACCGGCGCCAAAGCGCGCGGGACGAGCTGTCGCGGGCGCCCTACGACCTGCTCGTGATCGGCGGTGGCATCATCGGCGCGGGGATCGCGAACGAGGCCTCCCGCGTCGGGCTGAGGGTCGCGCTCGTCGACCGCGGCGACTTCGGCGGTGCCACCTCGAGCGCCTCATCGAAGCTGATCCACGGAGGGCTGCGCTACCTCCGGCTCGGCGACATCAAACTCGTGCGCGAAGCGCACACCGAGCGGCGGGCGCTTCTGCGCGTTGTCGCGCCGCACCTCGTGAAGAGAATCCCGTTCCTTTTCCCCGTCTACCGCGGCGGTCCCTACCGGCCGGCGACGATCCGGGCCGGGTTGTGGAGCTACTCCATGCTCGCGGGCGAGAAGCCGCGCCGTCTCGCTGGATACGCCCAGGCCCGCCGAAGCATCCCCCCTCTCCGGGGGGATGGCCTGCGCGGTTGCGGTGTCTACGAGGACGCCTGGACACATGACGGCCGCCTCTGTCTTGCGAACGTGACGGCCGCGTCGGAATCGGGCGCTACCGTGCTGAACTACGCCGAGGTCGTGGAGCTGCGGCTCGTCGCGGGCAGGGTGAAGGGCGCCGAGATTCGCGATCGCATCTCGGGCGAGATCGTGTCCGTCGAGGCCCGCGCCGTCGTGAATGCGACGGGTCCGTGGCTTGACAGCCTGCGGCGCCTGGAGGACCCCGGGGTCATGCCCTACGGTCAGCTGTCGAAGGGCGTCCACGTCACCCTCCCACTCGACGAGCCGTGGTCGGCGGCCCTTACGATTCCCCACGACCAGGTGCGCGTGACGTTCGCCTACCCCTGGGAGGGAATGCTCCTCCTCGGCACGACCGATACCCCGTACGATGGCGAGCCGTCGGATGTCACCGCCACCGACGAGGATATCGACCTTGTCATCGGGGAGGCCGGGATGGCCCTCGATGCAGCCGCGCTCTCCAAGGAACGCGTGCTCGCGACGTACGCCGGTCTCCGTGTGTTGCCGCGAAGCGACGGCTCGACGGTCGATGCGCGCCGTGAGACGGCATTCCTGATGGGGAAGGGCGGGATGTTGACGGTGGCCGGCGGCAAGCTGACAACGTATCGCCGGATCGCCCTCGACGCTCTCCGAAACCTCCGGACAGGGCTCGGGCTCGCGGCCATCGACCATCGCCCCGTTCCTCTTCCCGGCGCGACCGTTGCGGAGAGCGTCGCCGCCCGGCTCGAGACCCGCTGGGAGCTCGAGCCCGCGGTCGCCGCTCATCTCGCGCACTTCTACGGCTCCCGGGCAGACCGGGTGCTCGCGCCCGCCGTGGTGCGGCCCGACCTGCTGGAGCGCATCCACCCAGCCGCTCCCGACATCGCAGCGCAGGTCGTCTTTGCAGTCACCGAGGAGTGGGCAACGAGCGTCGAGGACATTCTGCATCGCCGAACGACCCTTGCTTCCCGGGGCCTCGCCGGGCCTGATGTCAGGGCGCGACTGGACGGGATACGCGAAGGGCTCTGGCACGGAGTAGGCCGAGACAACCGTCTCGAGTGATCGCCTGAGGCAACCGTTCTCGTATCGGTGCCAACGTGTGTGTTTGACGGTGCCCCGCTGGGAACGGCTTCTCAGGCGCTTTGTGGGCATGGAGGGGGCACCGTAGGGCAACGTTGGCGCCGGAACGGTGCCCCCGGTTGGCGCCGAAGGCGGGCAAGAGCGGATGCCGGGCTCCGCTTCGAAGCGAGACTTGGACCGGGGGGCACTCCATGAATCGGACCGGCTCGGCCCCATTGGGGTGGCGGTCGCTCGTGATCAACAGGGGAGGTGCAACACAAGAAGTCCCGCCCCCGAACTCCTCAGCGTGCTGTTGGCCGCGCCGCAGGACTCAGGATGTACGAAAATCCGCACATAAGACCGGGATGACGGTCATCCTCATCGATCGGATTCTGCGAATTCTGCGTCGATTGGGCGCTGAGGTGACGGTGTCGCTGAGATCGAGCGAGAGCGATGCCGGCTGACGTTCTCGGGGTATGGCTCGAAGGACGGCGTATCGCCGACCTCGAGCGTGTAAGCGACGACAACCTTCGCCTTCGCTATAGCGAGCAAGCGCTCGACCTGTGGCCGCAGAACAGCCTGATCGTATCCTGCTCTCTGCTACTGAGCGAGAGGGCACTCGCGGGACTCCCTTATTTCCGTGGGCTCCTACCAGAAGGACAGGCGCTCGACGCAGTAGCAGCACGAGCAGGACTTACGGTCAACGACACCTTCGGACTCCTTGCGCGGTATGGCCGCGATAAAGCAGCCGCCCTGGTGATCGGACGGGAACCTCCGCGGGTCGAACGCTGGGACACCGAGACCTACACCGACGAAGCGCTCAGCGAAGAAGTCGGGTCACTCGAGGATCATCCGCTCGGGATTCACGACGACACCGAGATGTCACTCGCGGGACTGCAGAACAAGATAGCTCTCGTCCGACAAGAGGATGGACTTTGGGCCCGTCCGTTGCACGGCCGGCCGTCCACACACATCCTCAAAGCCGAGGATCGCCGATGGCCTGGCATGGTCGAGCTGGAGGCGGCGTGTCTCTCTCTCGCAAGCCATTTGAAGCTGACGACGATCGCGCCCGAGCTCCGTACATTCGGCGAAATCCCATGCGTTATCGTCGACCGATTTGACCGGGTGGTCATCGACGGCGAGGTTGAACGAGTTCATCAGGAAGATCTCTGCCAGGCGATGGGCATCGACCCTTTCCTCAACAACCGACGGGTGAAGTACCAACGCAACGGCGGCGGCGGATTGAGTTTTGGCGACCTCGCGGCGCTCCTCGACAAGCACGCCGCGCACCCGATTGTCGAGCTTCGACGCCTCGCCGCGGTCTTGGCTTTCACGACCTCGATCGGAAACGCTGACGCGCATGGAAAGAACATCTCATTCCTTCATGACACAACGGAATCGATCACGCTGGCACCGCTGTACGACACCGTGCCCACGATCATGTTTCCTCGACTATCCCGGGAGTTCGCGATGTCGGTCAATGGCGCATTCTCCCACGACCGAGTCGCTCTCTCCAACCTTGTTGCCGAAGCTGTCTCATGGCCCTTACCGAGCCAGCTCGCACATTCCGCCGTAACAGAAGCATTCGAGACGATCCGCGATGCTATGGCTGACGGAGTCGTTCAGCACGAGCTTCTGTCCCAGGTCATCTCAGACAGGACAGAAAACCTGTTGGCAGGCAAGACCGCTCACTGATCCGATTCGCGAACCCCCCCAACGGGCGGCGATCTCAGCAGCGTCCGCCGCGATTCCACTGACCCCAGGTGACGATTCGCCAACTGACGCCGTGCCGCATCAGTTGGCGCCACCGTGCGTTGGTGCCGGTTGGCGGCGGCCGTTCGACCGCACTCGCGATGCACACCCAATTGTAGCCGCACGGCGGTCGGACTTCGGCGCCGCTCCACACCAGGCACCGGCGCTGGGCTCTGACCCAGCCCCTCTCACCCAGCCCTCCTCTTCAGCGAGGCGCGGGCCGCGCCGGCGTCCCGTAGGCCAGTAGGAACGGGCCGACGGGCGAGTCGGACGCCTCTGGCGCGGGCCGTCGGGTTTGTCCGGGCGGCCCTATTTCGGCCTGGTTCCCCGCGGTGTAGGTTGCGAGGATGACGGTTGCGCTCGGCTCGCGGACTGACATCACGCTCGACGTGTTCGAGCGAGTTGCGTGGCGCGGCGAGCCGATCCGCGTCAGCAGCGAGGCCCTCGTACGCGTGGACGCGGCCCGGGCGGCATTTCTTCGGCTGCTCGCTCAGCCCGATGTGACGATCTACGGCGTCACAAGCGGCTACGGAGACCGGGCGGGCGTCCGACTCGATGCGGAAGGCCGGCGGCGCCAGGCGGCGGTCGTCGCGCTGGTCGCCGCGTCCTTCGGCGAGCCTCTGCCGGAGCGGGTGGTGCGCGGAATCGTCCTGGCGCGTCTTGCCAACTTCCTCGACGGCAATGCAGCGGTCAGTGCCCGACTTGTCGAGGGGGTCGCAGTTCTTCTCGATGGCCGTCCGCTGCCGCCCGTACCGGCGCAGGGCAACGGTGGTTCCGGTGAGATCCTCGCTCTGAGTCATCTCTTCGGGCCGTTGACCGAATCCGCTGACCTCGGTGAGAAAGAGGGTATCGCGCTCGTCAACGGCTCACCGTGCGCGGCCGCGCTCGTCGCCGACGCAGCTCTGGCCGCCGAGCGCCGTCTCCAGCTCGCATATGACGTCTTCGCCACTTCGATTGAGGCATTCCAGGCGCCGCTCGACGCCTACGACGTGGAACTCGAATCTCTATGGGGGGATGCGTGTGAGGGGCGCGCCCTCCGGCGACTGCGAGCACGCCTTGATGACAAGGCAGAGCGTCGCGCTCACCAAGGCCCCGTTGCATACCGCATCCTGCCGCGAGTGCTCGGGCAGGTCGAGCGGAGTCTCGCCGCAGCGCGAGAGGTGGCCGCCGTGTCCCTCCGCTCCGTCTCGGACAACCCCGTCTACCTGCCACCATCCGGCGATCACCCGGACGGAAGGGTACTCAGCACAGGCGGATATCACAACGCGGCGGCACCCGCCGCGCTTCATCAGCTGGCCGTGTGCTGGGCCGATCTCTGCCAACTCGCCGAACGCCACGTCGAGCGGCTGCTCTTCGACCAGAAGGAGGTGCACTTCGACGGGTCCCGGATGCTCCTGATGGTCGCCGTCGGCTACGCGGAGGAGGCACGCTCGGCTGCGCAGCCAGTGATCATGGCCCGCAGCGGGCCAGGGCAGGACGATGTCACCTCTCCATCGTTTCTCGCCTGGTCGCGCGAGCAGGTTGCTGGTGACTGTCTCAGTTCGGCGCTCGCAGTGCTGGCAGCAGCCGCCGCCTACAGGGCCCTACCCCAACGATCCGTTGGTAGAGATGTGGGACTTGTACGCGCTGGGAGCCGCCCGGTCGTCGCGGACATCGAGGAAGGACGCGCCTTCGGCAATGATCTCGGGCTCCTCGCAGACCGCTTCCGCGAACGCGTTCTCGCCCCGATAGCGGCAGAGCACGATTCCTGAAGCAACGCACACCGCACAAGCGCGGGGTTTTTGAACGAGCGCGGTCAGCCCACAGGCAGGGGAAACGTGAGCCAGGGGATCCTTTGCGACCAGGCCGTCTCGAGTGTGCCGTCGGCGATGCATACTCGTTCTGGTGCGAGCGTGCCCCGGACGATTGAGCCGCGTGAGCGGGGTGCTGTTCGCTGTCGCGTGTGGCCTTGCGGCGGCGACGGGCCCCCTCGGTGCTGATGCCGCGCCGTCCCCCCGCTCGTGCAGATCAGCGCAGGAGGGTTGTACAGCTGCGGCGTGCTGTCGTCGGGTCGGCTGTCGTCCTGGAGCAACGGTCGTCACGGGAAGCTCGCGTTCCCCGCCTCCGGCATCGGCAGTCTGGAGGTGCCGTCGGGCAGGTACACGCAGGTCGAGGCACGCAACCCCGACCCGTGCGCCGTGCGCGCAGAAGGACGTGTGATCTGCTGGACGCTCGGGGCGGGCGGCGGGGACAAGGACTTGCCCCCGGGAAGGTACAGCCGAATCGCGGCGTTCTACGGCGGCGTCTGTGGAATAAGGAACGACGGCCGGCTCCGCTGCTCGACGATCGTGGACAACATCGGGTTCCCGACCAAGGTGGGACGCGAGGTCCCGTCGGGTCGGTACAGGCGATCGGAATCGGTGCCCAGTTCGGCTGCGCCCTCTCGATCGAAAGACAGATCCGCTGTTTGGGGGCACGCGAGCGACCCACCGTCGGGACGCTTCCGCAAGCTCGACGCCCAGTCAGCGCACGTGTGCGCGATCACAATGGAATGGCGGCTGCGCTGCTGGAGCCGGGCCGGCAGGAGCGACTACAAAGCCGCCTACGAGCCCGTGCCCGGCGGAACCTTCCGGCAGGTCAGCGGCGGCGGCGGGCACACGTGCGCCCTCACGCTCGGAGGAGCCGCACGCTGCTGGGGAGCGAACAACGACCTCGGACAGGCAACAGCGCCACAGGGACGGTTCACCGCGATCAGCGCCGGTTTCGATCACACCTGCGCGATTGCGACGACCGGTCTACTTCGCTGCTCGGGCAGATCCGAACCGTAACCCCCACAGTCCCGCAAGACTGGCTTCTCAAGGGACTGGTGAGACTTGAAGTTGCGAGACTGGCAGTGCGGCGGCGGCATCCTGGGTCGCAGAGAACATGACTGAGATCAGCCTGAGCGAAGTCCATTACGGAGAGGTCATGTTCACCACGTCGCTTTGCGTCTGCACAGCGGACGGCGCCTAACCGGCCCCGCGCCCCGCGGATGCCAAGGGCGACCCCGACCGCGATGGGATGAACCCGCCGTCTGCGGTGGGGTCAGCCGAACGTCGGGGACGGGGATAGCGCTCCCGCCTCGCCGCCGAGGTAGGCTCTGCCGCGACCGGCGCGCTTGGTCGGGGGTCACTAACAGGGAGGGCGCGTAATGGGACGGACGATCGTCGTGCTTGTGATGCTGCTGGCTGGAACTGGGGCCGTGGCCAGGGCTGCAATCGGGGCGGAGGCCGGCGCCACCGCCGCCCCCGCGTACCAGGTTGACGGCACCGTTACGGTCGACTGGACGGAGACCGCAGGGATCAGGGATACCGGGCACGCCGTCTACGCGATCTCAGGCCCTCTCCTCACGAATGCACAGCGGCAGGCTTACGCCCCGATTGCCGTCCCGAAGCGGTTCAGTTTCAGGCCGCTCGCGCCGACGATCCCAACCTACTTCCGCGCCGAGCTGCAGTCCGTCTCGTGGAAGCGCACAGAGACGATCGACGGCTGCGGCGACGGCAGCGTGTCAACGATCCGGACGAGCACCGTCGAGAAGATCGTCGACCGCCGCGCGATCTTCGAGCAGGCGACCCCGACCTCCCTCAACCGCCTGGGAGGAACTTCGGAGCTCAACTTCGGTGCGATCACGCTGTACGTCTGGCAGAATGGCGCGCCGCAGCGCGGCTTCACCGCCCACTCGAATCTCGGTGAAGTGTTCGTGCGGGCGACCGGCGGCTGCCCTGAGGTGCTGAGGGGAGGCCCGGCTACGGCGCGCGTGCAGATGCACGATCTCCTCGACCTCGGGATGATCCAGCTCGGCCAGCTGCAGGTCAAAGGCGCCAAGACAAGGGAAGGCACGTTCACTTTCCATGGCGTCAACCGCAGCGCCGACGTCAGCCCGAGCCCGAGCAGCCACAACACGATCAAGGTCGCGGTCGACCTCCGGGTCAGCGGCCCGAGCAACGCCCATGGATTCTTCTGCCTCTACCCGACACCCACTCAACTCGCGTCCGCCCGCACCGTCACCGAGGCCCAGGCGATCCTCCGGCGGGCCGGAATCTTCGCCGCCTACGCCGGGGAGGCTCGTAATCGGTACGTGCCCCAGGGTCACTACTTCTTCAAGTCAAGCAGTCCGTCGGGCTACTGCGGTAGTTCCGTGAACCGGCGGGGGTTGTACCGCTCCTCCGGCTGAATCGATCAAGCCAACGTCCGCCGAGCAAGGAAGCGCAGTGAGCGCCCGTACTGGTCAACAAGCTCGGTCGCCGGTTCTCTGGCGAGGCGCACAGGAGTTCCCGGAGGCAGCAACTGCTTTGTCCTCCTTGATGCGGCTGGGACGTAGCACTCGGTGCCGAAGTACACCTCGGGTGTGTCGATCTGGACGAACCTGACGCGCTGGCCGTTGGTGAGCGTGATCGTGTCGCCGTCAGCGACGTGATCAACGCGGAACACTGGACGGGCAGCAGCGGCGGTGAACGAGACGATGCAGGCCGCTATCACGGCGCAGGCGAACCACCAAGTGATGCGCCTACCGTGGAGGCCGGCGGCCACGCCTCGCATCCTCTTCGTGCTCTCGCTGCACGCGCCCGTCGCCCTTCGCAGCCCAAATCAGCAACCCAATCCAGACGGTTACGCCGACCAGGCTGACGACGCCACCGAAAAGGACGACAGTGTTCACACTCCCATCATGGCCGGGACGGACACATCCCGGGAGACCGCGTATGAACAGATCCGAGAATGGTGTGTCTATTGGGCCCGCGAGTCCGGGACTCCGACGCGGATGGAACCCGTGCTTCGCCGGGGTGGGGGTCATGTCGTGCGGCGTCGTGGGACGGATTTCTGCACTAACCCGGATAGTTCAGTAAGGGGTTTGGCTGCGCGTTTGCGTGGGGGGTGATGTCCGCCTGAGCAGGGAGGATTGGAGGTGTCGAGGCCCCGTCTCCCTGCCCAGGAGGATCACCATGCAGGTGAAACCGAACAGTACGATCGAGAGCCTACAAATCGTGGCGGACGCCGACCGTCGTCTGCGACGTCGGCGTCGTCATCTCCGGGCTCGTCTCCGCGGCAGGGCCGCCCGGTCGGCTGCTCGACCGCTGGCGGGACGGTGCGTTCGACCTGATCGTGTCGCCGCTCTGGCTCGACGAGCTTGCACGGGTCCTGGCGCGACCGAAGATCTCCCGCTATCTCGAGCCGGGCGAGGCCGCCGAGTTCCTCGCGGCTGTACGCCTCCAGGCCGGGCTCGTCGACGATCCCCCGGCGCAGCCGGGCCCGACACCGGATCCGGGTGACGATTACCTCGTCTCGCTCGCACGCGCCTCGAACGCCGACTTCCTCGTAAGCGGCGATGCCCACCTCACAGGGGTTCCGGATGCTGAGCCACCGGTGTTGACACCCCGAGAATTCGAAGAGCTCCTCGGCCGACAGGACTGAGGACTCGGGCTCGAGTTCAACGGGATAGCGGGCGCTGCGCAGTCCGTGGGAGCGAAGGAGTACTCCCTGCATTAATACCGTCGGACGAGGTGCTTGTGGCTGCTAGCGCGACACGGCAACCGAGTCCTATCCGCGACCGCCAAGCGAAAGCAACCGATCAGGGCAACAAGTCGGCTCGGCAGGAGTACTCGATGCCCGGGTCGTCCCTTGTGAGCGACCCGGGCTGCTTTCCCGCTGTTGGTCAGTTCTTATCAGCGAGCTTGTCTTTGGCCTGGTCAATCTTGTCGTCGGCCCAGTCGGCGGCCTTGCCGACCTTGTCCTTCGCCGAGCCGGCGGCCTGATCGGCCTTGCCTTCGTTCCTCAGGTCGTCGTCATCGGTGAGCGCTCCTGCCGCTTCCTTGACTCGTCCTTTTAGGTCGTCTGTCTCACCAGTCATCGTTTTCTCCTCGTCGTTATTTGGATGATTGCAAGGCCTTGCGCGCCTTCTGTTTGGCGACGCGCTTACCGACCTTGACGGCTATGAAGCCGGCCGCTGCATAGAACATCGTTTTCGGTCGCACTAGTACCAGCGTCCCCTCGCGAAACCGCCGAACGCGATCAGGCCGATCAGGGCGATGACGATGCCGATCCAGACGCTCCAGACGACCGCTAGAACGATTCCGACGATAACGAAGATCCCGCCCACGCCGATCCCGCCGATACTGCCGCCTCTTGTGTCGCCAGCCATGCTTCCCTCCGTTCGTAGCGTGCCATTAGCCTTGTACTGCGCGCAACCGCCGTGACGTGCGACGGCCGCGCTGCCGACAAACGTTAGACGGTCTGTGCCACGTGCTCCTTGCTGACGTGTGTTGTGATCCGCTCAACAATCTGAAGCGCGTCCTTGTCAATCTGAAGCGCGTCCTTCTTGGTATACCCCGACAAGAACATCGACAACCCTCGCGCTGTCCACGTCTGGTTGACACACGGGCCGGACTCGCCTCGCAACAGCACGTCCCTGGCGAGTGCTTCCACAGGCTGCGGAACGCTTTGCTGCGCAAGAATGACACCGGCGAGACCTTCGCGAGTCGCGCTGAGGAGTCAGAACGTTGGCTTCATTCGTCTGGGAAGAGGTAGCCGATCGTGCAGGTGTGTGGTGGCGGCGCCTTCACGAGCTGGTCGATCCTCCCATCGAATCGGTCGGAGAGAGTCTGGAGTTCCATTGCTAGGGCGCGGATCGCCTTCTCGAGACCGGCGTTTCGCACGATGAGTTCTTCGACTGTTGCCACCGTTCCGGTGGTGCTCAGCAGCTCCCTGCGGCGATGCGAAGCAATCGTCTCCTCCATACGCTCCGCGAAGGTCTCTGCTGATACCTGCGAACGATTCTCGTTTCGCAACTGCCTGCAGCCGACCGGGGAGCGCTACCGCATTCGTCCACACGAGCGATCCTCGAACCCACGACGGACGGCGAGTAGGCACTCGTCGGTCGCGTACTACTCCGCTGCTGCGATGGCCGTTCTTCAACTACGGCCTGTGGCCGCCCTAACGGGGTGCTGTCGACGGCACCCGCAACCACCGGTTCGTTTCGGAACCCGGCAACGGTGGAATAAACCGCCATGGCCGACATCGAGACCGTTCCCTACCTCGTCCACTTCCCAGACCTCCACAAAGCTGTTCACAACATCGAGATCGGACGTGTTGCCGAGGTTGGTACTGAGATCCTCGAGGGATGGGTTGTCGACGAGATCAAGCAAATCGACGAAACGATCGACGAGAAGTCCGTCGCGTACGAGGTCTGGGTCAGGCCGAGACTGTCGTACTAGCCAGTCGAACGTTCCGGCTGACTGCTGACGTTTCAGCGCGTGCAAACGAGGCCACAACGACACATGGCCAGCGACATCATCGACCTCATCCACTTCCCGGACGGCACCTCGAGTATCCACACGGCCAAGCGGTGGCACGGGTCGGAGACGAACTGCTTCCATGATGGATCGTCGCACAGGAGCAACCCCAAAGAACGTACCGTCGCCGGTCAGGCTGTCGGGTATCCATGACGTACACAGGCGCTCGCCGCTTTGAGCGGGTCGCCGTCTAGTAAAGTACTCCCCGTATCCGATGGGGCAGCGTGCATACGCAGAGCCCGTGGTGCCGCAGGAGGTTCTACGGTGTCCGGGGGCACCGGCCAACTTCCCCGCTGACCCAAGATCCACAAATGCCCTGGTAGAAAGATCGAGCACCTCCACGGCGCAGCGGGGCGGATTTTGATTTACCTCCTGTGGATGCGGGCGCGCCGTCGGTTGTGGCGCCGCTCGCTGTCGCGCACGAGCTTCGCGACGCTGTATGCGAGTGCGGCGAGTCCGGGCGCGATCATCAGAACGCTGAGCGTCGTCAACGCTTTCGCGACGACCGGCGGGAGGGTCGCGTTCGATTCCTTCATGGAGCGGTTGTACCCGCGTCGACCCCGTTTGACTCCTCGAAACGAGGGGCGCACGGCTGACCCGACTGGCTGACCCGACTGGCTGACACGATCGAGTGGGGGTACGAGGCCAGCCCGATGCCGCTCTTGGAACCGGTCAGGATTGGAGTGTGTGAATCGCAGCCGTTTCGAGGAATCCGAGGCGTCTGAGTATCGGGGCGGACGATCCGTACTGCGCCTGAACGGCGAGCCCCTGGAGCCCTAGGCCGATCGCTTCGTCCCATCGTGCGGGCGGCTACAGGCTCGGTGCTGGGATTGCGGCCGGGCGTAGGGCCGACAACCGGGTGGTTTCGGTGTCGCCGGAAGCGGGGACGCTTTGTTCATACGCTGACGAGGACAATCGGTGTTCGGCGACGTCCTCGCGGACAGCCGCTCGACCAGCTGGCGGCGGCGGGTACGGAATCCTCCTTGACCGTGCCCGCTGTTGCCGCTGTCAACCAGGCAGTTCCGCACGTTTCAAGCCCCTCGACGCGGCTAGAAGATAAGTCGAGGTAGCGGCGCGAATTCAGACGTCTGACCTCACTAGACGGCGCTTCGTCGAAGGTCGACGCCCTAGCTCGTTTTACCGCGACCTCCCTCTGATCGCTCAAGGCTTGGGCGGTAGCATGGCTGTCGGGCCGCTCACAGTCGGCTTCCCAAACAGCTTTTCGAAGCGCAGGATCGGCCAATTGCGTGCGATCGCGATGCGTCGCAGCTTGCGGTCGGGATTGATCGCGACCGGTTTCCCGACTGTCTCGAGGAACGCTAGATCGGTGAAGGAGTCGGAGTAGCCCGTCGAGGCGGCGAGGTCGATCCCCTCGCGACGTGCCAGCTCCCGGACGGCGTCGGCTTTGTGCTGCCCGTAGCAGGCGCGCAGCGATACTCCGGTGAAGACACCGTCGACGATCTCGCAGGTCGAGCCGATCGCACCGTCGAACCCGAGATCGGTTGCAACGTGCTGGACGATCTCCTGCAAGCTCGCCGAGACGATGTAGGTGCGCTCGCCGCGAGCACGATGACCCGCGAGGAGCTCCAATGGATCCGCATAGAGGAGCGGCCGAAGAGCGTTCTCCATCGCCTCGCCGACGAGGGCTTCCAGCGAGGCGACGGGAACGCCACGCAATAGCGACATTCCTTCGACGGAGGCACGGCGGGTCCCATCGATCCCGGGCAGCATGAACACGAGCTGCCACAGCGTCGCACGCAACAGATCACGTTTGCGGAGCAGGCCCGATGTGCGGAAAGCGGCAGCTAGAGCGAGCGGCGCGGGCCGGCTGAGAAGCGTACGGTCGAGATCGAACAACGCAGCCGGCTGCATGACTCACCATACCCATCTCTGAGCCGAACTGAACAACTCAGATCCGGCGATACCGCGCGTCGGCCAGGGAGTAGATGCCGAAGGCGATGAGGCCGGTTGCGACGACGCCGAGGAGGAGTTGCCCGTATGACTGGTTGGCGAGCTGTGCGAGCGCTCCGTCCAGGCCGATCGCGGTCTTGGCCCTGGAGTCGATGGCCGCCTTGACCAGGAACACGCCGGTCAGCCCGAATACGACCATCCGGGCGAGGTAGCCGAAGACGCCGATCCGCTCGAACCAGTGACGGGCTGTCGGGCTCATCTGCTCGGTCTTCGAGTCGTCGAGAAAGTCCTTGCTGAGTGCGCGGTAGCCCTGGTAGAGGCCAACTCCGATCAGAATGGCTCCAGCGATGCCGACGAGCCAGATGCCGCCCGGCCAGCCGAACACGCCCGCCGTGGCCTTGTCCGGGTTCGCCGAGCTGCTGGGTTTCGCGCCGACGAGCAGCTTCACCGCGATCAGGCACATGCCGGCGTAGACGATCCCGCTCGCCACCCCCGAGATGCGGTCGAAGGAGCTGTCGCCGTGTTGACCGACCGCTGCGCGGACGAGGCGCCAGAGGGCGTAACCGCCGAGACCGATCGCAACGGCGAGCAGGAGCAGCCTTCCGAACGGCTGGTGCGCGATCGTATTCAGCGCGCCTTCCTGGTTCGTCGTCTTGCCACCAGCCCCCAGGGCGAGCTTCAGCGCCAGAACACCGATGATCATGTAGATCAGGCCGCGCGCCACGAAACCCGCTCGGGCCAGCCATTCGTACCCGGAGCTTTCAGTGACTGCTGCACCAGCATTTTGCGCTGCCGCACCGGAGCGTGCAGCCGTTCCTCTAGCCGTCATTTCGCTCTCCTCTCGCTCACGATGCGCGACAACCCGCTGCACACCTGAACCCTTACTACCCAAGATTGCCGACCGGTAAACCAGCGCCCGATCGAGTAAGGCGGCGGAGGGCACGATGGAAACGGCGATCGCGTGGAGTCCGTCGGGCGCGATGTAGAATCTCGCAACGATCCTCATCGTTCTGGCCGTTCCGGTCGGCGCGCCGCGACGTTCGGCACGATGGTTACGACGAGCAGGAGGCACTCATGACCAGGACGCTGGACGAGAAGGACTCGACGATCAATGGTCGGGGAGTGCCCGCCAAGGTCTTCCGCACGGAGCTGAACCCGGTCGACCTGCTCGCGCGTGCCGCCCTCGTGTACGCGGAGAAAGTTGCGGTCGTCCACGGCACGCGCCGCTACACGTACGCGCAGTTTGGCGAACGCGCGTGGCGCCTCGCCAACGGGCTTCGCGCTGCCGGACTCCGGAAGGGTGATCGGATCGCGACGCTCCTGCCCAACTCCCCTGCAATGCTGGAAGCGCATTTCGGCGCCCCGGCAGCGGGCGGTATCCTCGTCACGGTGAACACCCGGCTCTCGGGCGCCGAGGTCGAGTACATCCTGCGTCACTCGGGTGCCGGCACGCTCCTGCTCGACGCGGAGTTCGCCGAGCTCGTCGAACCGCTCGACCTCTCCGGCATCGACGTGATCCGGGTCGACGACACGGGCGCTCCCGGCGACCCGTACGAGGATTTTCTCGCAGCGTCGTCGCCGGAGCAGCCGGAGAGCTGGCTCGAGGACGAGGAGGAGACGATCTCGATCAACTACACGTCGGGCACGACAGGCCGGCCGAAGGGTGTGGAGTACACGTACCGCGGCGCCTACCTGAACGCGCTCAACGAGGCCCTCGTCACCGGGTTGTCGCCCGAGTCTGTTTTCCTCTGGCTGCAGCCGATGTTCCATTGCAACGGCTGGTGCTTCGCCTGGGGTGTCACGGCGGTCGCGGGTCGCCACCTGACGCTCCGCAAGGTCGAGCCCGACCGGGTCTGGGAGATGATCGACGCCCACGGCGTCACCAACTTCAACGGCGCCCCGACCGTGCAGCTGATGGTCATCAACCACCCGAAGGCGCACCGTGTCGAGCGGCAAGTGACGGTAATGGTCGCCGCTGCGCCTCCTTCGCCGACACTGTTCGCGCGCATGGACGAGCTGAACTTCCGCGTGATCCATGTGTACGGGCTGACCGAGACCTACGGCCCGACCACCATGTGCCCCGAGCAGGAGGAGTGGCGGTCGCTGCCGCCCGCCGAGCGGGCGCGACTGCTCTCGCGGCAAGGGCAGGCTTACCCGTCGGCCGATCTCGTCCGAGTCGTCGACGAGGGGATGAACGACGTCCCCCGCGACGGTGAGACGATGGGTGAGGTCGTGATGCGCGGCAATATTCTCATGGCCGGCTACTTCGACGACCCCGAGGCGACGGCAACCGCATTCCGAGGCGGCTGGTTCCACTCCGGGGACCTCGCGGTGTGGCATCCGGACGGGAATGTCGAGTTGCGCGACCGCGGTAAGGACATCATCATCTCGGGCGGCGAGAACATCTCCTCGATCGAGGTCGAGCAGGCGATCGTTGCCCATCCCGCGGTGCTCGAGTGTGCCGTCGTCGGTGTCCCGCACCCACTCTGGGGCGAGCGTCCCAAAGCCTTTGTGACCCTGAAGGAGGGCACGACCGCAACGGCGGAGGAGATCCTCGCCTTCACCCGCGACCGCCTGGCTCACTACAAGTGCCCCGACGCCGTCGAGTTCGGCCCGCTCCCGAAGACGTCGACCGGCAAGGTGCAGAAGTACGCGCTGCGCGAGAAGGAGTGGGCCGGGCACGAGACGCGGATCGGCGCCACGTAGCACCGGACTCCGTCCGGCGCTATCGTCCCTCCAGATGGCAATCGCGACCCGCGAGCACCTGCTCGTCCGCATCGAGCCTCCGGCTGCCCGCATCACGCTCAACCGTCCCGAGAAGCGGAACGCGCTCTCGCTGGATCTGATGGAGGAGCTGATCTCGACGCTCGAGGAGGTGGGCGCGGCCTTGGAGGTGCGGGCGATCGTGATCGAGGGCGCCGGCCCGGCGTTCTCTGCCGGCCACGACCTGGGGGAGATGCTCGGTCGCGACGCCGAGTTCTACGATCGGCTGTTCGACGTCTGCACCGTGTTGATGGAGACGATTCACCGCGTTCCCCAACCCGTGATCGCCAAGGTGCACGGGATAGCCACCGCGGCCGGCTGCCAGCTCGTCGCCTCCTGCGACCTCGCCGTGGCCGCCGAGGCGACGCGCTTCGCTACGCCCGGGGTGAAGATCGGCCTCTTCTGCTCGACGCCGATGGTGCCCCTTTCACGGGCGGTGGGTCGCAAGCGCGCGCTCGAATTGCTGCTCACAGGCGAACCGATCGACGCGGCGACAGCGCGCGATTGGGGACTCATCAACCGGGTCGTCGCGGCCGACCAGCTGGAGGACGCCGTATCGGCCCTCGTGGAGAAGATCGCGGCGTCGAGCACGCTCACGGTTCGGATTGGCAAGGAGGCGTTCTACCGGCAGGTCGAGCTCGACGAGCACGGTGCCTACGAGCTGACGCGACGCGTCATGGCCGAGAACGCGCAAGCCGGCGACGCACAGGAGGGGATTGGCGCCTTCCTGGAGAAACGCCCGCCTACGTGGGCTGGGAGCTAGCGAAACAGGCAAGGACGTCCGTTTGGCCGCCGACCGCTTTACAGTCTTTCAGCCGTCGAATCCAATGGCCAGCAACGAGAAGGTCGGTGGATTGAGCGGCTCCGTCGCCTTGCACGTGAGATAGCCGCGAGTGGGGCCTTTCGTGGGGCGAACGGTCACCGTCAATCGCCCGCCTGCGTGTGAGAGTTCGACGGTGACGTCGCCGGACGAGGTTGTTCTCCAGTCGATCGGGTTGAGGTCGTCGATCGCGCGGCCGCTCTGGGTGAGCCTCGCGAAATGCTGGGCTGCCTGGACGGCAGGCTGGAACACGGCTCGACCTCGGAGGAGCTCGGGGACGACTTCGGAGCGCTCCTGTGCCTCGATGATCTCGTGGGCTCGGTGGGGGTCGACGCGCCCGTAGTAGAGGCCATGAGGGAGCACGAGCACGTTCGGTG
>JAJAZN010000292.1 GCA_026785685.1 Thermoleophilia bacterium | reverse complement strand
CACCGCTATGTTAAAACTTTCCGCGACCGCGGGCACGGGCGCTACCCCGCGGGGGGCCAACCCGCGGGGTGCGCTGGGGGGGGGCGGGCCCGGGGGGGCGGCCCACCCCTTCTTTGTTTCTGACAGGGTTCCGCGCTAGACTCGCGATCCGCATGGACACTTTCATTCAGCTCACCCTGAACGGCCTGACCCTCGGCAGCGTCTATGCCCTGATCGCTCTCGGCTACTCGTTGGTCTACGGGATCCTCAAGCTGCTCAACTTCGCCCATGGCGACGTGTTCATGGTCGGCACGTTCATTGGCTTCGGGATGATCCAGGTGCTCGGCGGGACGACCAATCCCATTGTCCCGGTCTGGGCGCTGCTCATCCTGATCACCCTCGCCGCGATGGCCGGCTGCGCGGCGCTCGGAGTCGTGGTCGAGCGGTTCGCGTACCGGCCCCTTCGCGACGCGCCACGTATCGCACCGCTGATCAGTGCTCTCGGCGTCTCGTTCTTCATCGCGTACTCGATGCAGCTGATGTTCGGTGCCGAGCCGAAGAACTACGACACGTTCTCGCTGAGCGGCGGCGCTCTCTACACCGACGGCTTCGACATCGGCAACGTCCGCGTGCCGATGATCCGCATCATCACCATTGTCTCGGCGTTCGTGATGATGGTTCTGCTCTGGATGCTCGTCTCGCGGACGAGGGTCGGTAAGGCGATGCGCGCGACGTCTCATGACCGCGAGGCCGCGGCGATGATGGGGATCGACATCGACCGCGTGATCGTGTTCGCGTTCGTTCTCGGTTCGGCACTGGCAGGCGCGGCAGGCGTGCTCTTCGCGCTCCGCATTCCAACGTACGCCACGATCGGCTTCCTGATCGGGCTGAAAGGGTTCACCGCCGCCGTGATCGGTGGGATCGGGTCGATTCCCGGCGCGATGGCCGGCGGCCTCGTGCTCGGATTCGCCGAGTCGTACACCCAGGGATACATCTCGACGCGCTGGTCCGATCTCCTCGTCTTCGTGCTCCTGATCCTCTTCCTCGTCTTCCGCCCGCAGGGCATCCTCGGTAAAGCGGATATCAGAAAGGTTTGATGTGACCGGCAGCTACGACGACGAGCTGAGCAGGCCTCTCGACGGAGCGCTCGAAGCGTCGACGTCGGAGGGGCCGACGAGCCCGGCCGTCGGGCGCGATGAGTGGGTCGCCCGGCATGGCGACAACCGCACCGGCCGGACAGGTCGCCTCGGCGTTCTCGAGGCCCGCTTGCGCGTGGTGCCGTGGTGGGCCTGGCTGGCGACGTTCGTCGCGCTCTTCTGCCTCGTCCCGGTGGCCTCCGACAGCGGCTACGTGCGGCGGGTGGCATTCGACATCGCGATCTACATGCTGCTCGCGCTTGGGCTCAACGTCGTCGTCGGCTGGGGCGGCCTGCTCGACCTCGGCTACGTGGCGTTCTTCGGGATCGGCGCCTACGCCTACGCATTTCTCAGTTCGGAGCAATTCGGAGTGCATCTGCCGACGGTCGTCTCGATTCCACTCGTCGTCGTGGTCGGAGCGATCGCCGGCTTCCTCGTCGGGCTGCCTTCACGACGTCTAACCGGGGACTACCTCGCTATCGTCACCCTCTTCTTCCTCCAGCTCTTTCTCACCGTGACGACGAATGGTGACGATCTCTTCGGTCGCAACGTCACGGGCGGCTCGAACGGGATTCTCAATATCGATCCGCTCAGCATCTTCGGTCGCGAGCTGGCAATCTCGAAGGAGGGTGGGTTGTTCAACCCCGCCTACATGTATGTCGTCCTGGCCGTCTTCGTCATCGTGTACGTCGCCCTGCGCTTCGTCAACCTCTCGCGCACGGGTCGCGCCTGGCGGTCGCTCCGCGAGGATCCGCTTGCCGCCGAGGTGATGGGGATGCCTGTCAACTCGTTGAAACTGATGAGCTTCGCCTTCGGTGCGGCGATTGCAGCGCTGAGTGGCACCTTCGTCACCGCGTTGAGTGCCAGCGTTTTCCCGCTCTCGTTCTCGTTCCCGCTCCTGATCATCATCTACACGATGGTCATTCTCGGCGGCTCCGGGAGTCAGCCCGGCGTCGTCCTCGGCGCGGTGCTGATCGGGATCCTGCTCGAGCTGTTGCGCGACCCGGGCGACTCTCGTGTTCTCTTCTACGCGGCGATCGTCGTCGGTGTCCTTGCGGTCTTCCGGCTCTCGGTCAAGCTCGCGGTGGTCGTGGGAGGGACGTTCCTGTTCGGGCTCGCCCTTCACTCGATCGCGGGCGCCGTCGACAACGCGTGGGTCAACGGCAGCGGCGGGGAGGGCGGCGGGGTTGCTGATTTCGCTGCGAATTGGGTCATCGTGCCCGTCAACCTGGCCGATTGGATCCCGCCGGTCTCGTACATCTCACTCGTTGCGCTCGCCCTCGTCCTGACGCTTGTCCACGGCTGGGTGCGGATCGGGTTGCTCATCCCCGTGCTCTACCTCGCAGCGTTCGTCTGGGAGAACGTGATGATCGATCAGCCCGAGCCAACCCGATACATCATCCTCGGTCTCATTCTCATCGCGCTGATGGTGTTCCGCCCCACCGGGCTCCTCGGTGAGAAACGCGTCGAGATCATCTGATGGAAGACAGGCTCCTCGATCTGCAGCGCGTTTCGATGGCTTTCGGCGGCCTCAAGGTCGTCGACGATCTCGATCTCCACATCAACCGGGGCGAGATCGTCAGCGTGATTGGCCCGAACGGCGCCGGCAAGACGACGCTGTTCAACCTCATCACGGGTGTCTATCAGCCGACCGGTGGCGACATCGTCTTCGACGGCAAGAGCATTACCGGCCTCGAACCGCACCAGATCACCGGTCGTGGGATCGCACGCACCTTCCAGACGCTGCGCCTGTTTCTCAATATGTCCGTGCGCGAGAACGTGATGGCAGCCGCCTACGGTCACACGAAGGCAGGCGTCTTCCGCTCCATGCTGCGCACCCCGGGCATGCGTCGTGAGGAGCAGGAGATCCGCGAGCTCGCCGAGAGGCGACTCGCCTTCTTCGGCGATCGCCTGATGGGCTATCGGTGGGACCAGCCCGCGTACAGTCTCTCGTACGCGAACCGGCGGCGCCTCGAGATCGCCAGGGCGACTGCGACGAACCCGACGCTGCTCCTGCTCGATGAGCCCGCCGCTGGGATGAATCCCTAGGAGTCGCAGGAGATCACGGAGCTGATCGAGCTACTGCTCACGGACGGCGGCTACACGATCCTCGTGATCGAGCACGACATGCACGTCGTCGAGGGGATCTCGGATCGCGTCATTGCACTCGATCACGGCACCAAGATCGCGGAGGGCTCCTTCGAGGAGGTCGCGACCTCAGCGCAGGTGGTCGAGGCGTATCTCGGCACCGGTGGGATGGCGCGGAAATGAGCACGAACGGCACGCCGATCCTGGAGCTCGAGGGGATCAACACCTACTACGGGCAGATCCACATCCTTCAGGACGAGAACATCGTCGTCCACGAAGGTGAGCTCGTCTGCCTGCTCGGCGGCAACGCGTCGGGCAAGTCGACAACGCTGAAGACGATCCTCGGCCTCGTGCGCCCCCGTACGGGCACGGTCAAGCTCGCGGGCGAAGACGTGACGAACATGCCTACCGCGCACCGGATCCAGCGCGGGCTCGCGATCGTCCCCGAGAACCGACGCCTCTTCGGGCCGATGACCGTGCTCGAGAACCTCGAGATGGGTGCCTACCTTCGCCCGAAGGCCGACCTGAAGGCGGAGTTCGAGCGCGTGTACGAGCTGTTCCCGCTCCTCTACGACCGGCGCGGACAGCTCGCTGGAACGATGTCCGGCGGCGAGCAGCAGATGGTGGCGATGGGCCGCGCGCTGATGTCGCAGCCGAGGCTCCTACTCATGGACGAGCCGTCGATGGGCCTCGCTCCGGTGCTCGTCGAGCGCAGCTTCGAGATCATCAAGCAGGTCAACGACACGGGCGTCGGGATGCTGATCGTGGAGCAGAACGCGAATGTGTCGCTCTCGATCGCCGATCGCGGCTACGTCCTCTCGACCGGACGCGTCGTGCTCGAGGGCAAGGCAGCGGATCTCCTCGAGAACGAGGAGCTTCGCAAGGCGTACCTCGGCCGCTGATGGGGGTCGTGCAGGCAGACGGAAACGTGGTCTCCCAGAAAGGGTCAGAGCTCGCCCTGGAGACACTTCACGTCGGAGCGGGTGAGGCGCGCGAGGTCGGCGACGCCGGTCACGACGTCCTGCTCTTCGCATTCGCGGGTGACGCCGCTCTCTCGGGAGATGCACTCGCAGCCGGCTCGGCAGCGCTGCTCCTCGAAGGCGAGCAAGCGACGCTCGCGGCCGGAGCGGAAGGGATCTCGTTCGTACGCGTCACGCTCGGGGCCGCCACCGATCTGCACGCCCCGATGGGGCCGCGCGAGCGCATCGTCGAGATCGCGCACGTCGAGCCGGGAAAGGCGACCGGTAGCCGCTCGTTCCAGGTGCTCTTCGGCCCGCATAACGGATGCACGCGCGCGACGATGTTCGTCGGCTATGTGCCGCCCGGCAAGGCACCGTGGCACTACCATCTTTACGATGAGATCGTCTGGATCTGGCGCGGCCCCGGCCGCTACCACCTCGCCGACAGCGTCGAGGAGATCAACGACGGCTCGGCCTTCAGGATCACTCCGCGCGAGGTGCACATCGTCGAGAACACGAGCCCCGATCGCGAGCTCGCGATCCTTGGCATCTTCACGCCGGCGGGAAGCCCGTCGGCGGCGTACCTGATGCCCGAAATGGCAGCAAGTTACGTGATGGCGCCGTCGTGAGTGCCGAGGCGTTTGTCCCCGCCGGGGCGCGTGTCGGCGAAGTGATCCGTGGCGAGTTCCCGATCTTCGAGCACAAGACGTACCTCAACTCCTGCTCTCAGGGCGCGCTCTCGCATCGCGTGCGGGCAGCCTACGAGGAGTACCTCGCCGGCTGGGACGAGAACGGGGCCGAGTGGGAGTTCTGGGTCGAGCGGGCCGAGGCGGCACGGACCGGGTTCGCTGCACTGCTCCACGGTCAGCCCGACGAGGTTGCGGTAACGACATCGGTGTCGCAGGGCGTCAGCGGGATCGTCTCGGCGCTTCCCTTCGAGCGCGGCGGGCGCAACCGGATTGTGATCAGCGACTACGAGTTTCCGACGGTAGGTCAGATCGCCCACGCACAGGAGCTACGCGGAGCAGAGGTCGTGCACGTCCGACCCGACGCTGACGGTTCCATTCCGGCCGAGAAGTTCGCAGCCGTGATCGACGAGCGCACCGCCCTCGTCTGCTGCACGACGATCTCGTACCGCACGGGGCATCGGCACGACGTTGCTGCAATCGCCGATGCGGCCCATGCGAACGGTGCACTCGTCCTCGCCGACAGCTACCAGGCCGTCGGAGCGATCGAGCTCGACGTTCGCACGCTCGGCGCCGACTTCGTTACCGGCGGGACTGTCAAGTATCTGCTCGCGAGCGCCGGGCTCGGTTTCCTCTGGATCCGCGATGAGGTGCTTGTGGGCCTGACGCCCACCCAGACCGGCTGGTTTGCCGACGAGGACATCTTCCAGATGGACATCTCCGACTACTCGCCGCACGCGACTGCCCGCCGATTCGATGCGGGCACCCCACCGGTGCCGAACATCTATGCGGGCGTCGCCGGGCTCGGCCTCATCGAGGAGACGGGCGTCCCCGCGATCGAGGCGCATGTGGCGGGACTGAACACGCGCCTTATCTCGGGCCTCCTCGATCTCGGGGCCGACGTCGTGCCCCCCGTCGATCCGGCCCGT